>CALMND010000278.1 GCA_937868565.1 uncultured Bacteroidota bacterium
AAATATTCGCAATGTTGGCGGTAAGATTCACGTAAAAAGGTTTCCAAATATTATAGTCTATTTGCGCGTTTATCGAGGTGGGCAAATACATCATAAATGTAGTTTTGGAACTTGTATTTTTAAATCTCTTATTTAAAATACTATCCAACGAACGAACATCTTTAACATCCTTAAAAACAAATATTCCAAGCCCTTTCACATCAGCATTAAAATCTCGTGAGGTAGGACTTTTTTTAAACTTGATGCCACCAACATCATTAATTGAAAAACTGGCCTTTAGTTTGTATTTATTTTTATCTCTTCGCCACATCCCTGTATCCCCATCCATGTTGTATTTAAAATCTTGGAATTTAGGCCTCCATTCATAAACTGCGCCAATGTCTATGCCGAACCCATATGATGATTTTATTTTATAATAAGAGTTGATATTAGTGAAATCATTTGGATCATCAAACGATTTGAACGCCTGGTCAATATTATCTGAATGCCCGTATGAAGCCTGAGAATTGAAGAAACTAAAAGTGTCTTTGGTGCTAATCAAGTAGTCTAACTTATTCATATACATATATACCGACTCAAAACCTTGTAAAAGTTTAGGCGTAACACCTGCTTTTAAGAAGTGTTTACCTTCACCTTTTAAAACACGTGCATAAGTTATGCCATACTCAGCCCAAGCCATCTGCTGTATGCGTAAATTTTTATTCGTTAGTCTTTTATCAAACAAATTTTTGACATTAAAATCATTGTAAATCAAATTAGCAAGATCTTGCGAGAGGCCGTCCAAATTAACATAGTTTCGGATACTCCAATTAAAAGCAACGGCGTTTTTTTTATCAATACACCACATAAACGAAGGAAGTGTCAGTCTTAAAGAAGATACTGCGGACTTATCTTTCCCATTATTAATCGTTAGCATATTATTGCGAAAATAAGTTTTAGAACTTGGATTATTATCATTCCAAGAAGGTTCAAACTTAATGTTTTTCGCGTCCCTAACAGAGCCTGTGTAGGAAAGTGCGCTTCGTTTAATACCCACAAAACTGTTATTTGCATCAACATGCAGCCCAAACAAAGCCACGTCGAGCCGTAATCTATTGTCTACAATATTAGCTGGATTACTATATACACCAACTACTCCGGCGTAATTACTGCTTTGAAGCCCCAAATAATCCTGAGATTTTGCACTAAGTACAAACACTATCCCAAATAATGGTAAAAGAAGTTTTTTCATGTACATGAAAGAAGATTTAATACCAAATATAATAAAAAATGCTTTTGTTCAACGAATTTTAACGTCATGGTTTTTTCCTAAGAAAATTCAGCTTCAAAACCATATTAATTTGCGATTTCCTTCATACTAGGAGAATCAATGCCTAGCACCAAAAAAACACTCAAATCACACATAATATTTAACCATCCTAGGCTTTTAAGCAGTTGGTTTAAGGTATCCAAATTTTCTTCCAGCAATAAAAAACAAGGACGTAACAACAATCGAATCAGGTCATTTCATCTGCACTTGGCCCGTAGCTTCCAGGGATGGGAATATTTAAAAGCCTAAGGAAAACTCCCAATTGCGCACGATGATGAACTACCTGACAAAACATATGTCTTATAGCTTCGTACTTGCTGGAAGTCATAAAAATACTCTCCCCGCTTCTCATTGTCCAGTTTAGCCATAAACTTTCATCATTTGCAGTTTTTAAACTCTCTTTACAATCTTGGGTGTTTTTTTCAAAACAAGCCAACAATTCAGCATTATTTTTTATTACTGTGGGGTTGTAAGGCTCTTTTTCGAAATCAAACTCATTGGTAGTTAAAACCGTTTTCACCATACCCAACAACTCGGCTACATGTGTTGCCAGAGTTTGCATGTTCATACTTTTCTCATGTGGTTTCCAATCCAGCTTTTCAGCAGGTACAATTGCCAGCATTTTGCGCGTGGTTGTGGCTTCCAGTTCCATTTCTTTTAGAAGAATTTCTGTTAGTTTCATATGTATAGTTTATTTTTTTTCAAAACTAGCCTCTCAAAGTGACAACCCTATGGCAGTGCGTTAATTTTTTTTGAATTTAATTCTAAGACTTGAAACACAAACACTTATGGCTTCTGAAGATCCACAAAAAAAAGGTGAAAAAATTTAAAATCTCATCAACTTTAAAAAAATCAGAAATAAGATTTAACCGGTACAAATGTACTCCAATATAAATTCAGGCTTAGGGATTTTTGCGGGTAATACCCAGTACAAAATAAAGCTGTTCAGCTAGTAAAGAACATTCCCTTTGAAAATTGTAAAATCTAAACAACAGTAGTAAAATAAAACAAGTCGCTTTAGTAATCAACGGGAAGCTCCTTCATGTATTCTCCAATTCCCATGTGTGTTTGATTCTTAAAAGGTACTTCGAGCTCTCTAATATGGATAATCCTGGGTACTTTAAAATCGCGGTAATCTTTTCTCAGCTCGCACCAAGCAATTAGGTGCCACGAAAAAGCGTAAAAAATCAGTCCAATAGGCTCAAGGATGCGTTTACTTTCTTCCTCTTTCATGTTTTTATATCCAATTTCAATCCTCAATTTAAATGTAATCGCATTTTGAAGAATGATCATGTATTCAAAATCATTCCTCAATCTATCGGGGTATTGCGTTCGTGTAGAATCTGAAAGTATTTGCAGTCTTTCCTTTTGCGATTCAGACATAACGGTTCTTACTTTGTTTAGCGCGTTGGAATAGTTTTTTTGAATAGACTTGTCAGAAAAAGCATTCACCATGTTCTCTGTTAAGAGCATGGCAGCAACTTCATCTAGGGTAAACGACACAGGGGGCAAAAAATAACCTTGCACGATAAAATATCCTTTTCCAGACTCAAAACTAACAGGCACACCCTGTTCTCCAATAGCTTTCACATCGCGGTAAACGGTACGTACGCTAATTCCGAATTTTTCAGCTATTTTGTCGGCTGTTACATATCTACGCGACTGTAAAAGTGTAAGAATTCCAAAAAGTCTGTCAATTCTATTCATTGGTGTAAACTACAAATTCATTAAAACACTTACATAAAGAAAAACAAAGATACAGAGAAACACAAAGTCCTGAAAATATGAATAAAAGCCATTTTTTCCCTACGGCTCTATATAAATTCAAATGTGCAAACTCAGGGAACGAAAGAAAGCAGAATAAATCGTTGTGAATCCCCTCACCTGCGTTTTCACCGGTGTTGAAAAAAATCCATAATACTTGAAAAAACAAATGAAATCATTTAGCTTAGAGCTAATTTAAAACTAACACGTATGAAAATTAAATACCTCGGTCTTTCCCTTTTTATTTTTGCTTTTAGTCTTTCTTCCTTCTCTCAACTTAAAACTGTTTCTTATAAGGACGGCTCACAGGTTTTGAATGGTGTGCTTTGTTCACCAAAAACAAAAAACAGTAAAAATGCAGGCGTACTTATTTTACCAGCATGGATGGGTATTGATGACAACGCGAAAAATTCGGCTGAAAAACTAGCCTCAGAAGGATATTACTCCTTTATAGCAGATATTTATGGCGAAGGCAACTACCCAAAAGATCAAAAAATGGCTGGAGAAAAATCTTCGCATTATAAAAACAATTTTGTGGAATATCAAAAACGAATTCAACTGGCCATGGATGAACTGGTAAAATCAGGGGCTGACGCGTCAAACATTATTGTGATTGGTTATTGTTTTGGAGGTACAGGTGCCCTTGAGGCCGCAAGAGCTAATTTTAATGTGAAGGGTGTAGTTTCTTTTCATGGCGGGCTTGGCCGGGATACCACACGAGCCATTAATGAAATAAAACCCAAAGTATTGGTTTGTCATGGTGCTAATGATTTTTTTGTGCCAGAGGCTCAGGTAAAATCTTTTCAAAACGAAATGAGGCAAAGCAAAGCTGATTGGCAAATGGTTTATTACGCAGATGCTGTCCACTCCTTTACTGATGCAAAAGCGGGCAATAATCCAAAAACAGGTGTGGCCTACAACGAGAAGGCAGCCAAACGTTCCTGGAAATTAATGTTGCAGTTCATTGAAGAGGCGCTTAATTAATTTCTTTTCTCCTAACAGTGATTATTTAAATTAAAGTGAACAGGTATTTCATTGTATACAAACCATATAACATGATTTCGCAGTTCGTTAGTCCCTACGAACACAAACTTTTGGGTGATTTGGAATTTGATTTTCCACAGGGAACTCATGCCATCGGGCGATTGGATGAGGAAAGTGAAGGTTTATTAATTCTAAGTACAGATAAACGTTTAACTGGATTTCTCATGCATCCCGAAAAAAAACACAAACGAACATACAATGTTCTAGTCAAAAACATCGTTGCACAGGAAACAATTAATAAATTACAAAAAGGTGTCGATATCCTTATTAAAAAAAAAGGCGACTACACTACCCTACCCTGTGAGGTCAAAAGAATTGATAAACCCGAAATTAACTTTATGGCAGATTCGCATTTTACCGAATATGTTCCACATTGCTGGTTACAGTTTGTTTTAACAGAGGGTAAAAACAGACAAATACGGAAAATGTGTAAAGCCGTTAATCATACTTGCAAAAGGCTGATTCGCTCGTCCATAGAGGATTTGAACCTCGGTAACATGAAACCCGGTGAAGTGAAAGAAATGCAAATGGAAGAGCTATTTAGACTGCTGAAATTGGATTTGAAAGAATAACCCCATTGCCTCTATACGGCAGGTAGTACCTGCGCTGTGCACTCTCCAAAGCCAATTCTTAATCCTTCTTTTTCGCAGTAACCACGTATAATAATGGAATCTTTATCATTTACGTATTTACGTTCACTGCCATCCTTTAAAGTAATTGGTTTTGTTCCTCGCCAGGTTAATTCCATCATGCTACCATATTCACTGGGATCTGGACCACTAATGGTACCACTAGCCATCATATCGCCAACATTAATATTGCAACCATTAACGGTGTGGTGAGCTAATTGCTGCTCCATAGTCCAATACATATATTTGTAGTTAGAAGAGCAAATTTTATTTTCTTCACCGGCTTCGGGTTTCAGAAAAACATCAAGTTTAATATCTAAATTCCTTTCACCATAATATTCCAAATAAGGCAGTAGTTTCGGCTCCTGTTCATAACCCTTTGCGCGAAAAGGCTCCAGAGCTTCCAACGTAACAATCCAGGGGGAAACAGTACTTGCAAAATTTTTAGCCAGAAAAGGTCCAAGAGGAACATACTCCCAGGTTTGAATATCACGGGCACTCCAGTCATTAAACAACAACATTCCAAAAATATAATCGTCAGCACTTGAAGTGGAAACACTTTCTCCCATTTGGGTAGATTTACCAATCACGAAGGCCATTTCGAGTTCAATGTCTAACGCTTTAGTAGGCCCATAAACCGGTTGTTCGGCGTCCGGTGGTTTTTGTTGTCCCTTCGGACGGTAAAAAGAATGTCCGCTCACACAAATGCTACTCGCTCTCCCATGATAAGCAACGGGCAAATGTTTCCAGTTGGGCATCAAAGCATTTTTTGGGTCACGAATCATGGTGCCAATATTCGTAGCATGGTCAATACTGCTGTAAAAATCCGTATAATCACCCACTCTAACAGGCATCAACATCCTCACGTCTTTTTGCAATTTTATAGCTTTTGCCTTCACAGAGGGATTATCTTTTAACTCCGTGTTTCCCTCTTTCAGTAAATCCATCACTCTGACACGAACTCCTTTCGTAATCGCTTTACCCAATTCTATAAAA
>CALMND010000279.1 GCA_937868565.1 uncultured Bacteroidota bacterium
CTTTACTTTTTCTTTTATTTATTCAACATCCTTTATTACTCCCCCAAAAAAATTAGTCTATTATTCACAATGGTATGTCTATCCATTTTTTTTGCAGGGCTGGAATGTTTTTGTACCGGTACCCAACAGCAATTACAAACTGTTTGTTGAGTTTGAAAGCGGTGGCGCTAAAAAAAGTTTTGATTTGTTTAGGGAAATTAAAAACAAACATCAGGCCAATCGTTTATCAGGCTACGAACCCCTGTTACTTGCTTTTTCAGGCTGCATCTATGTTATAGAAAAAAAAGGTATTTCCCAAGGTTTGATAAAAGATGATATCACATTTAAACTTCTTGAAAACGCCACCAAAGGATATCTTCGGCATTATTACAATAAAAATATAAAGGATGTAAAAATGCTTCTTTTAGTGAATGAAATAAATACACTCAAGCAAAAAATATATTACAACTAACAAAAATAATTTATGCAAAGACATTTTATTAAATCAGATTTCAATATTACAACATGGGAACTCCTTAAACCATATTTTGAAGGCTTACAAAACAGAAACATTGACTCAGCCGAAGAGTTGGAAAAATGTATACTAGATTACAGTGAACTAGGAGCCGTTGTAAGTGAAAACATGGCTTGGCGATACATTAAAATGACCTGCGATACCGCCAACACGCAACTTCGTGACAGCTTTAACGATTTCGTTCAAAACATAGAACCACAAATGGCCCCGCTTACTAACGAGCTCAATAAAAAAATAATTGCTTCGCCCTTTAAAAATTATTTAACCAAAACCGGTTACGATATTTATTTGCGCAGCATTAAAAACAGCATCGATTTGTTTCGTGAAGAAAATATTCCTCTCAACACGCAATTACAAGAACTGGAGCAGCAGTTTGGTGCTATTAACGGAGAACAAAGCATACAGCATAACAATGAAAAAATCACCTTGCAAAAAGCAGCGGTCTACTTAAAAGATTTGAACCGAAATCTGCGTGAAGAGGTTTATTACAAAATTCAAAACAGGAGAGAACAAGATGAAAAAGCCCTGAACGAACTTTTTACCAAACTCATTCACTTGCGTCATCAGGTAGCTCTCAACGCCGGATTCAAGAACTTTAGAGATTACAAACATCAGGCGTTGGCACGCTTCGATTATTCTGTGCAAGATTGTTTAAATTTTCACGAGGCCGTTAAGCTCTATGCCGTTCCACTTATTAATGAGCATGACCAAAGAAGAAAACAAAAATTAAAATTAGACGATTATCGTCCCTGGGATGCTTCTGTGGATGAAGAAGGTTTGCCGCCATTAAAACCATTTACGAATGCACAAGAATTAATTGATAAAACAATTGAGTGCTTCAATCGCATAGACACGTTTTTTGGGGATTGTATCAGAACCATGCATGAAATGGGAAGATTAGATTTAGACAGTCGTTTAGGAAAAGCTCCGGGAGGCTATCAATATCCTCTATACGAAACCGATGTGCCTTTTATTTTTATGAATTCTGTAGGTTTGCACCGCGACCTCGTAACCATGGTTCACGAGGGTGGTCATGCCGTTCATTCTTTTTTAGATAAAAATCTGGATCTGGTAGAATTCAAATCTCCACCCAGCGAGGTTGCCGAACTAGCGAGTATGAGTATGGAACTCATGAGCATGGAGCATTGGGAGGTGTTTTTTAAAACAGAAGAAGAATTAAAGCGTGCCAAACGTCAGCAATTAGAAGGTGTAATGGACACTTTACCCTGGATTGCTGCTATCGACAAATTTCAACATTGGATTTATCTTAATCCTGAGCATAGCGTTGAAGATCGTTATAAGGAGTGGAGAAAAATAATTGCGGATTTCGGTAGCAGCGTGATAAATTATTCTGGTCTTGAAAATCATTTAAACCGTAGATGGCAGATACAGCTCCATTTATACGAAGTACCCTTTTATTATATTGAATATGGATTTGCACAGCTTGGCGCTGTAGCAGTGTGGCGTAATTATAAAAATAATCCGAAAGAAGCCATTGAAAATTACAAAAAAGCACTTGCCCTGGGTTACACCAAATCCATTCCGGAAATATATAAAGCCGCCGGTATAAAATTTGATTTTAGCCCTGACTACATTAAAGAACTAATGAATTTTGTTAAGGAGGAGTATGACAAAATATAAAAAGTCGAGCACAATTGATTAGTTCTTCTCTTGAACCTTGCTGTTTTCAAAGAAAAGCGTTCTCGACTTAAACTTATTGTAAACCAACATATCATGTGTGGCGAACAAAACCGCACAGCCCGATTCTGCAATTTGTTTCAACAATTTCAAAATTTCTTCCGAAGTTTCTGGGTCAAGATTTCCAGTTGGTTCGTCCGCCAAAATTATTTCAGGATTATTAACCAAAGCTCTTGCAATACTCACTCGCTGTTGCTCCCCTCCCGACAATTCGTGGGGCATGCTGTTTTC
Source organism: uncultured Bacteroidota bacterium (assembly GCA_937868565.1). Taxonomy (GTDB): domain Bacteria; phylum Bacteroidota; class Bacteroidia; order B-17B0; family Aurantibacillaceae; genus Aurantibacillus. The sequence continues at coordinate 2,444 of CALMND010000279.1, forward strand.
TTTACCTTCCAGACCTACCTTTTTAAACACATCATAAATACGCTCCTTCATTTTCGCATCCTCTTTCCAACCTGTAGCCTTCATCACAAATTTTAGATTTTCATAGTTACTTCTATCGCTCAGTAGCTGAAAGTCCTGAAAAACAATACCTAATTTTCTCCTCAAAAATGGAATTTCCCTCTGTCTCAAATTAGTTAAGTTATAACCACAAACGCTAGCGTTTCCAACCGTTAAAGGTAAATCCCCATAAAGTGTTTTTAAAAAACTACTTTTACCGCTTCCAGTTTTACCCAATAAATAGATAAACTCTCCTTTCTTTACTTCCAAACTCAAATCAACTACAACAGGGCGCTCATCCTGAAAAATTGTAACATTGCTAAACTGAATTAATTGGCTCATGATATAAACTTCTAAGGTAAATCGAAAGCACGTTTATGCCAAAACATAGTTGCTCCAATATCAACACACACGGGTTAATAACTGCATCAACTCCTTCCGTTGTTGCACCTGTGATAAAAGTAAATTTAGTGAGCTAAAATTATAGGTATTTACAAGATGAAGCATCCTCTCCGAAAAAGCGCATTGGTTCTCCTTGCGTTTTTTACAATAGCCGTGAAAGCACAAAGGACTGCTATTTATGTCGACGCTGATGCCTTGTACAAAACAGGTTTAGATCTTTTTGACAAAAACCAATACGCCAGTGCGCAAAAAAATTTCATAGAATACGCAACCTTAAGTAAGTCGTCACTGTTGAAGGCCGATGCAACCTATTACAGTGCTGCCTGTGGGATTGAGCTCTTTAATAAGGATAGCGAATGGTTAATGCGACAGTTTATCGAAAAAAACCCTTCGAGTACAAAAATAAACAACGCCTACTTTTACTTAGGAAAATCCAATTACAGAAAAAAGAAATATCAGGAAACTCTTGAATTTTTCGAAAAAGTAGACACTTATAAACTGGATAAAGAACAACTTTCGGAATTCAGATTTAAACGTGGTTATAGTTATCTTCAAAAAGGAGAAGATACAAAAGCTAAAGCAGATTTTTTTGAAATAAAAGACATTGACAATAAATATGCTTTCCCGGCAAATTATTATTACTCCCATCTGTCTTATAAAGAAAAAAATTACGAAATCGCCTTGCTCGGATTTAACAGACTAGTTGGCAACGAAAACTTTGGAAGTGTTGTACCTTATTATATCACGCAAATTTATTTTATACAAGGCAAATATGAAAAGGTAACCAAGGAAGCTCCTAAACTGCTTAATGATACTGCCAACATTCAAAAAGAGGGAGAAATAAACCGAATGATTGGAGAAAGCTATTTCAATCTAAAAGACTATGCGAAGGCTCTTGAATTCCTGAAGAAAACTGAACTTGCCTCAGGATTAAATCCGCAAGGTAACTACGCCTTAGGATACTGCTATTACAAATCCAACGACTGCTCTAAAGCCGTGCAAAATTTTTCAAAGACCACCGAAGCAAAAGATTCCTTGGCTCAAAACGCCTGGTATCATATGGCTGACTGCTACATTAAAATGAATGAAAAATTTAAAGCGAAAAACGCATTTTACAGTGCTTACCAAATTAGTTTCGATAAAAAACTTACTGAAGATGCTCTCTTTAGCTTTGCTAAATTGAGTTATGAACTGGATTTTAGTCCTTATAACGAAGCTGTAAAAGGATTTACAAAATACCTGAAAGAATACCCCCAGTCTCCCAGAAAGGAAGAATGCTACACGATACTTATTAATGTCTATTCCACAACAAAAAATTACAGTCAGGCCATTACCAGTATTGAGAGTCTTGAAAACATAGACCCTATATTAAAAGTAACCTACCAAAAATTAATTTACTACAAAGGCGTAGAATATTTTAATAACGGAGATTTAGACAACGCTGAAAAGCAATTTAAAAAATCACAGGCGCAAAATTCAGACCTTAAATGGAATTCGCTTTGCCAATACTGGCTAGGCGAAATATCCTATTTGAGAAAAGATTACACCACCGCCATAAAAAAAAAAAAAAAATTTCAGGTTCTGCAAGGCTCAGTACAATTAAGTGAGTACGATCTCAGTAACTACGCTCTCGGATATGCTTATTTCAAAAGGAAAGATAAAGAAGACTATATTAACGCAAATATTTCGTTCAGAAAGTTCTTATTATCAAAAAACATATACGAAGAAAGTAAAATTACCGACGCTAACATAAGCGATGATGATTGTTAATTTATGAAAAGGGACTTTGGAGAAGATTATGA
>CALMND010000280.1 GCA_937868565.1 uncultured Bacteroidota bacterium
CCGAACGACATAGGGGCTTGAGAAATATGGAATTGAATAAAAAAATACGAAAGTCATTTGGGCATTTTATCATGTTCATTATTCTTATTATTCTAATTTCTATTATTTTTATTACTGTGGGCTGGGCAGCTAATAAATTGCTGGAAGAGGATAAACCTCTCACGCTTGAAGATAAAAAAAGGCGGTTAAAAGCAGTCGAAGATAAATTGATGGAGTTACAACGAAAGAAAGAGGAAATTCGATCAAAAGAGCGTAAAATGTTGTTGGTCTCAAGACTTTTTATCGCTCTTGCTTTGCTCTATGCTAATTATTTTTATATGAAACATTACAAGCTGCCGTTTGACCTTAAAAAATCTTCAAACGAGATGCTTCGTTTCAACTCCATTGTTGTTCTAGCTTATTCGTTTATTGCATTTGTTTCTTATGGTACACCTGCTAAATTCGTGGAATCTCTAAAGTCTATCGTTACTTCCTTGCTTCAAAAATTTAGTATCGATACATACAGTGTATTTGAAAAATTGTTGGCTGAAAGGGCGGTGTTAATTACCGAAATTGATATTGAAGAAAAGCAAAATATTGACAAGGCAAAACAATCCGAATCTCTATTGCGATCGCACAAATAAATGGCTTTAATACTACAAAGTGAAATTGAAATCTTTGCCAGTATGGGTCTACTGTAAAACTAAGGATATATCCAAGCGATAAATATTCACATTAAATGTGTTTTTGCAACATTATTTTGATGGTGTTTTAATTTTTCGGATATTTATTTTTAGTAGGCGCAATTCATGGATTTATCAACTGAAAGCGAAGGTTTAAGAGACAGCCGTTTGTGTTTGTCATATTTGGGCAGTTTCGACGATGAGATAACCGATAAACTTATTGGCATAAGTGAGTATTATTTAAAGAGTGAATCTGAACATAGTAAACTCAGGAACAAGGTTTCTTTTCTTATCGCAGAGTGTTTTCAGAATATAGTTAGGCATTCAGAAATCAAAGAGGACATAAGGGTGGCTGGAGAAAAGGCTTCTGATTTTTTTCAAATCAACGTTCTTGATGACAGAACGATTTTAACTGCAAGTAATTTAGTGGATGACAAAATCAGACCAGATCTTGAAACCAAAATTAGACAGGTAAACTCGTTGGGCTCCGATGGATTAAAGAAATTATATAGCGCTATTTTGAACAATCAGGGTTTTTCGTCTAAAGGTGGAGCTGGCCTGGGGCTGATTGAAATGGCACGTAAGTCGGGTTTCCCATTGAAATACTCGTTTAGGGAAATTGGATTTGGCTACAGTCGATTCTTTCTTTTATTGGAGGTTTCTGGGCATAAAAACGCTAC
>CALMND010000281.1 GCA_937868565.1 uncultured Bacteroidota bacterium
AATGGATAGGTCTCATTTTTTTTCAAATAAGTATTGGCGGTTTTTTACTGTTATCATGGCTGCAAGCAAACCTAAGCCCCTTGATTGTGGTTGACAAAAATATTCTTCTCTGCTACGAATACAACAACTATTTAGTAATTTGTTTTATTATTTATTTGTTTACACGATATTTTAAAAATGATACAGAGAGAATTGAACAGGAGCTTGTATTTAAAAATGCTCTCATTACAGAAAAACACAAAGAAATTACAGATAGCATTAATTACGCAGAGCGCATTCAAAAAAGTTTTATGGCATCACATGAGATCCTGGACGAAAATTTGAAAAATTATTTTCTTTACTTTAATCCCAAGGAAGCCGTAAGTGGAGATTTTTACTGGGCCACATCGGTTAAAACTGCTACCACGAATGGCAATAAAGATGTTTTTATTTTGGCCGTTGCAGACTCAACGGGACATGGAGTTCCAGGTGCTATTATGAGTATTCTAAATATTACCTGTCTGGAAAATGCAGTAAAAGACGGACAAACATCTCCTGCAGAAATATTGAATCATACCCGAAAAAATATTATAGAGCGACTAAAAAAAGATGGAAGTGAAGAAGGAGGCAAAGATGGAATGGATGTATCGTTACTTGTTTTTGATTTAGAAAACAACATTTTACATTTTGCCCTGGCCAATAATCCATTATGGTTGTTCAGACCCGATGCGGCAAACAAATTTGAACTAATTGAGTTTGCGCCTGATAAGATGCCTGTGGGTAGACATGACAACCAGCACAAACCGTTTACACACCAGAAACTAAATATTCGCAAGGGAGATATTCTATTTCTTTTCACTGACGGTTTTCCGGACCAGTTTGGTGGCCCTAATGGAAAAAAATTCAAATACGCTCAATTGAAAAAACTCTTGTCTGAAAGCCTGAATCTTGAATCATCTGCCTTGAAAAACAAAGTGCAAAGGACATTTGAATCGTGGAAGGGCGATTTGGAACAAACTGATGATGTGTGCTTGATGGGAATTTGGATATAGCATTTGTAACGAATAACCCCGTGCAGCCGCGCAAGTGCGCGATCTAGGAATTGTCAGATTTAACTCGATTCAGATAAGTAAAGTGCGACCGACTTTTGTGGTCATCTTCTAAGCATTTGAGAGTGACTGTTTTAATAGAATGGATATATGTTTTCTCTTTCATTTGAACTAAATGCGTTACCGTCTAAACATAAATTTTATTCATCCTTAAAAAAATTAAGTTTATGAAGGTCGATTAATTGTATATTTTGATAATAAAAATTAAGAACCTGCGTATAATTGTAACCCATTTTAACCATACGCATAGCTCCCTCCTGACACATACCCAAACCATGCCCATATCCCCTGCCAGTAAACAAAACGCTGTCACTAGACAGTTTTTGAATGTTAAAAAAAGTGGATTTTAACTGTAAGTCCTGTCTTACATTTTTTAGTGGAACCCTCGAGTTATTGCATTCCAGATATACTTTTCGATAGTCCTGCTTAAAACTTAAAGCCGCCTCTTTGGCTTCCCAATTATCTGTCGGAAAATTATGTTTCAATTTTAAGTAGCTTAACCAATCATCGGTCAACATACGCCTCTCCCATGTTGCGTTGGGCATTCTTATACTAAATGTATCCCTTATGCTTTTCAAATACGTAGTTCGTGACCCCCAAACATCTTCACTGTTGGCAGTTTGTCCACCGCTATTACTATGAAATGCCGCGTTTATTAAGTTCAAATTTTCGTCTACCACTACTTTACCTTTTGTTACTTCGATGGCTCTAAAAATATTTTGGTCTCTCGGTTTACCAAGATAGGCCTGGCAATGCACCTGATCACATAAGCTAAATCCTTCCGTAATATGCTTGTTAATATGAGCTAAAGCAAAAGTGCGTGCAAGAATAGATTGTACTTTATAAAACTCAAGCGCAGATCTTGAACCAGCTTCTGCTTCGGTCACTCCGGCAATGTAATTATCCAAGTCAACTTCGTTTAATAATCTCATAAATCCTTCGCTTACGCTAAAACTGATATTATCCTGATAGAGTCTAACCTTTCTTTCAGGATCAATTAGTTTAAACTTTAATTCTCCCCCGTCATCGCTAAAAAATTTAATGTATTTATAAACCCCAGTTAATACATCGTTTTTATAAAAATCAAGACTATCGCCATGAAGTGAGAACCTGTAATTCTCACCAACGCTGCAATCGCTGATAACATTGCCGTCCGCCATTACTTTGTATGTACCGCGATTTACATTCATTTGGAATGAAACTACCTTTAAGTGCGCAAAAATGCGCACTTGTATGTTTTCAACCGGAATAAAAAAAGAAGTCAAAGAACCAATTATGAAAATTGAAAGAAGTAAATGACAAACTACCTTTTTTAACTTCATCATACCATTTCCCCCTTTGCATCCTCTACCAAATGTTTGGCAAGTTTTTTTGAAGCCCCGGCACCACCTAAAAGCTCTATCAAGTTTTTATATTCCTGCAAAATATTATCGCGATAAGGTTTATCGTTTAAAAGTTTGCCCAACTCATCGCTCATATTTTTGACCGTAAAATCCTGCTGAATCAATTCTTTAACGATGGGTTTATCCATAATTAAATTTACAAGGCTTATGTATTTCACGTTAACAAGTCGTTTGCCAATCGCAAATGAAAGTGA
>CALMND010000282.1 GCA_937868565.1 uncultured Bacteroidota bacterium
CAACCGGTTTCAGCAAATAATCAGCTGCAGAAAATTTTATTGCCTTAATGGCATGTTGATCACTGGCCGTTGCAAATATTAACTCGAATTTTTGTCCAGATACCTGCTCCAAAAGATCAAAACCGCTTCCATCGGGCATAGTTATATCCAGAAACACAAGATCGGGCTTTAATTCAGTTATCATAGCTACGCCTCCGGTGACGTTCTTGGCAAGTCCAATAACATGTAATTCAGGGCAATTTTTCTCAATGATGCCTGCAAGCATATCTCGGCTTTTTTGCTCATCTTCTACTATCAACGTTCTTATCATAGACTTATTTTATCCGCTTAAGGGAACAAACAGTTTAACTTGAGTGCCAATTGATTCATTATTTATACCTTTTAAATCCGTAATGGTTACACTTAATTGGGAATTATTTATTTCGTTCAAAATTTTTAATCTCTCTTCCGTAATCTTCATTCCAAGTGACTTATGATTTTTATAAGGCATTGTTTTTCTAACTTCCGCCGATTTTTCCCTTCCAATTCCGTTGTCGGTTATGGTGCAAATTAAGAAATTCTTTTCGGAATGCAAACGGATAGTTAATTTTCCTTTTACGGCTTTTGGGTTTAATCCATGTATAATCGCATTTTCAACATAGGGCTGCATTAATAAAGGGGGCATAATATCGTAATCAGTGTCTACACTTTTATCTATTATTATCTCATACTCAAATTTCTCCTCGAAACGCATTTGCTCCAATTCAAGATACAGCCTCAAGGCTTCGATATCATCTTCCACTGTGACCGTAGGTCGTTCTGAATTATTTAAGATGGTTCGAACCAATCGCGCGAATTTATTTAGGTATTTAATCGCTTCATCGCTTTTTGTGTTAAAAATATAGTGTTGTATGGAGTTGAGAGAATTAAATATAAAATGTGGATTCATTTGCGAACGCAAGGCCTTCAGTTCTATCTTACTCATCTCCACTTTCCTCTCAAAATCCTGCTTTTGTTTTTTCTTAATATTCTTGATCCTTATTTGAAAAATTAGATAAATTGTGCTAAAACAGACAAATAAACAAATAAGAATGAACCACCATGTTCTATAAAAAGGAGTTTTAATTCTGAAAGTAAAAGTGGTTTCTTTACTGTTCCATAAACCCTCGTTATTGCACGACCTAACCTTAAAAGTATATCTGCCAGGTGCTAGGTTAGTATATTTAATGTAGTCCTCAGTGCTTGCAGACGACCATTCTTTGTCTTCATCTAATCCAATCAGTTTTTTTTGATACAGAACTTTTTCAGGGTTGGTGAGGCAAATACCACGGTAGTAAAATGAAATAGTATTATGATCGCTTGGCAATAAAACGTTTTCTTCTAAAGCCGTATCTTCATTAAGTACTTTTATATTTTGAATAAGGGTTGGGTTTTCAATTCCGTTTCTCTTGAATTTAGATGGTTGGTGTTTGATTAAACCGTTGACTGTCCCAAACCAAAGCGTCCCGTCTTTGTCTTCCCAGATACCATTTGAATTACACTCAACACCGGCAAAACCTTCGAGTTTACCAAATGAACTAATTTCTACTTTTCCTTCACTCAAATATTTTTTTAGATTGAGCTTGTTAATCCCTTGATTCGTTCCAATCCATAACGAGTTATTTCCTTCTGAGAATTCCAAAGAATAAATCAGGTCTGAATTTAATCCATCCGCATCAGATATTTTTTTTAGCGAGTTATTCTGTGTGTTTAAAATCAGCAGAC
>CALMND010000283.1 GCA_937868565.1 uncultured Bacteroidota bacterium
GCGCCAATTACACGACTATTATAATTCGAAGTTACGGGAATTGTAAATGTTTGAATACCTGGTGTACCCGTAGAAATAACAGATCCATTTAAATTTGTACTTAGGTATGCTGCATTCACCTGTGCCTGATTTGGACCCAGCTGGCCAATGGCACCACAATTGGTGAAAGTGTAAGTGGTTTGACTCATCATATTTCCGCAATATATGGCCAAAGAAAAAGTCAACATGATTAGTGACTTTACTAGTAGTGTTTTGTGATTTTTTTTCATAGTTTAATTGATTATTCTAGTTGGATTTGAATTAACGTGTGATTGAGTTAGGAGCAAATTTATTAATTTGTTCGTAGAAAACAATTTTAATTTGTTAAAAATTACGAATCAAAATGCATCGTTTACTGAACTATTCCTTTACTAGCCTATTACCACACTAGTATTTTTACAAAAATTATCTAAAATAGAACCTCAAAATACTCTTAGTTCATAAAATATCTGGACAATAGGAGTAGTCATGCTCGTAAGAATTACAAATTGAAGCTGGAAGTTGCCCTCTATTTTGCTTTTTTGAAATCTCTAAAAGCATGAACTATACTGACGCACAGACTAAAATTAATATTTTAATTCAAAATTGACCTGTGTAACGTCTCGATATAACCTGCGTTTAAAACTTAAAAGTTAAGTTAATTTTAACTGATCCTTGAAAATCCCTAATAATTTCGTTATTACCAAGGCTCTAAAATAAATGGAAAAATTTGTCGAAAGCACTCTTTCGATAAATTACTTTTTAAGTTTTACTTTTCGATAATCATTTTTTGCTTGATGATTTGGCCATCACTCTTCCCGAATATGAAATAAATTCCATTTGGAATTCCGGCAACAGTCACGTGGCCACCATTATTCCAATCTGGTAACACCGATTTTACCACTTGGCCTAATTCGTTGATAATACTTAACTGAATGTCTGTATCAAAGGAAATAGTAAAATTTCCATTGTTAGGATTCGGATAAATCGTAAAGCCTGCTTTTTCTACGCTTGCAATTCCGGTACAAGCCGAAACGGATTGTGTGATAACGTACGAACTTGAGCAACCATTAGGAGCAGTTCCGGTAACGGTATAATTTGTTGTCACGGTAGGAGATACAAAAATCGTGGCGCTCGTGGCAGCCGTATTCCAAGAATAAGAGAAAGCCCCGGTGGCTATGATAGTTGCCGATTCTCCGGGACAAAAGTTTACATTGCTGGATACCGCGTTAAGAGTCGGAGAAGGGAAAACCGCCACACTACAAATTGCGATATTAGAACCCACACAACCCTGCGCACTCGTACCAGTAACAAAATAAAGGGAGTTTACCGTTGGAGACACGTTTGCTGAACCTCCGGAATAAGTATAGGTAAAGGCTCCTGTTGGAACCATCAAAAATGAATTTCCGGAACAAATGGAACCACTATTAACCGAAATTGTTGGACTTGGAACAACTGTAACATTTGAGATACCAAACGACTGGGAAACACACCCCAGGTTACTAGTGCCAATAACGGTATAACTGGTATTTGCTGTAGGATAAACCACATTACTACCGCCCTGAAATGTATAAGTGGCGGCACCGGCCGGTGTTAATGTAAACGATTGTCCCAAACAGACAGCTCCACTATTCACCACTATAGTTGGGCTCGAATTTACGAACACAAAACTAATCGCTGAATTGGTGCAGCCTGTCGCTCCTGTTCCCACAACGGTGTATGCCGTGGAGGCGAGAGGAGACACAGTCATTGAGCCTCCAGACGGGGTATAACTTAAGGCCCCCGAAGGCAGTATTGTAAAAGAGTTCCCCGAACATATACTACCATTGTTCAAGGTAATGGTGGGCGTAATATTTACCGTTACCGTAATTGGAACGCGCGCGCTTGGGCCACAAGTATTAGTAGCCTCTGCGTAAAAAGTTAAATTACCCGCCGTTAACGCCGGCGTTACATATGACAAACCAGTAAACAAAGATACGGTGGATGAGGGAGAAGAATACCAGTTTACCGTCCCCGTAGCGCTAACACCTAAGGTTGTTATTCCGGACGAACAAATAATTTGGTTGGCAGGAGGAGTTGTATTAGTCGGCATTGCAGCCAGATTACATAAAGACGTGATAATTACATAACCGTTGCCAAAATTTAAACCCAGATCAGCAATATTTGTTCCGCCAAGCGCTACATAACTTCCACCTCCACCGCCTGCGTTAGGATTGATATTTTGGTTTGAGCCACCGCCTCCGGAGTATCCACCGCCGCCGCCGCCGCCGCCAGTATTGCCGTGTGTACCACCGCCGCCGCCAAAACCGCCGCTTGTATTATTACAAGTTCCTCCACCATTGCCCCCATTTACAAAAGCTCGCCCACCGGTAAAGGAGCAGTTAATTGCGTTGGTTCCATTAGTGCTAAAACCGCCGCCGCCACCGCCCCATCCATTGCTACTCCCAGTTCCACCTGCACTATTTAAACCGCCTACACCCGAATTACACAATGAATTATTTCCGTTGTTGGTAAAGGGAGCGTCTGATACAGGCACCGAAGCCGTAAGTGGTAAATGGTAACCGCCACCTCCACCGGCAACGACGTATGCTAGATTTCCTAAAGTCGTTACATAACTACCACCTCCACCACCGGCAGATTTGGCAACATTGGTTCCATCTTGTCCCTGTTGTCCTACTAAAATTTTTAATACCTGACCCGCGGTTAAATTAAAGTCGGCTTGAACCACTCTACCCCGGCAACCGAATCCTGAATTGCTACCACCGCCTGACCCTCCTGCCGCTACAATTCTATATAACGCGGATACCGGAACTGTAAAATTTTGAATTCCTCCGGTTACGTTAACACTGCCATTTAAGTTAGTGGCAAAATAACTAGAGTTAATCTGCGCTTGGGAAGGCCCAATGGGACCCGTTTGCCCACAACTTGTAAAGGTGTAAGAAGTTTGGCCGGTAAGTTCGGCTACAAATAGTGATAAAATTACAGCCAATAGACTAAGTGACTTTTGCAAATTTTTTTTGTAGTTTTTTTTCATAGGTGTGTGCCATTGTTAATTACATTTCCTTCACTATTCGAAGGTTCTTAACAAATATAATTCAATTATTCTCCAAACGCAATTATTCATTAAATCAAAATTAAAAATAATACCGGCGCAAGAATCCACGGGTGACTGTTTGCAGTTCAAACCAGTTGATGTGCGAAAACATAATTACACTTAAGAAGAGCTTAGTTTCGACTTTGAATTTAATGTTAGCCATTCTATAATTGTAAAACCTATAAATAAATGCTAAACTTGTGCTTCAATTATTTAACATGAAGAATTCCCTAAAAATTATTGCGATGGCGTTTGCTGTCGCTTCCTGCCAATCAACTGAAAACGAATTAGCTAATAAATCAAATCCTGACACCACGCAAGTATTAGCGCCAGTGGAAGAAAATTTTAATTACGTAGCTGAACAATTTTCTGACCTGAGGGTGTTACGTTATAACATTAAGGATTTTGACAAGCTGAGTTTACAAACCAAAACTTTATTATACTATCTCTCTGAAGCTGCTTTGTGCGGAAGGGATATTAATTACGATCAGAATTATAAATACAATTTACTCATCCGTAAAACGATGGAAGCTATTTTGTCAACCCCCAGTCACGATACCGAAAGTGAGGATTTTAAAAAGTTGACCGTTTACGCAAAACGCTTATGGTTTAGTAATGGCATTCACCATCATTATAATCATGACAAATTTATTCCCGAATGTTCACAAGAATTTTTCACTCATGTGTTGGAACACGTTGATGTGGCTCAACTTCCCAAACAAACAAATCAAACCAAAGAGGAATTTATTAAGTTTGTGACACCTCTGATTTTTGATCCGAAAAAAGAAAAAAAAAAAGTGAGTCTGGATTCTAAAACGGACATGCTTCAAAACTCAGCTGTGA
>CALMND010000284.1 GCA_937868565.1 uncultured Bacteroidota bacterium
CAACAAAATTAAATCTTAACACTCCTTTAAAATGTATTGCGCTCGGAAGCTCTGTAGGTACTGGACAAAAAGGCATTAAAACCAAAATAATCGAAGTAAATAGCTTTGAAGAATTAGAAAAGTTAGGAGAGAAAGTCGTAAAGGGTAAAATTGTTTTTTACAATGTGTTCTTTGATCAAACCAAAATACGTACAGGGAATGCATACGGTGAGGCGGTAAAGTACCGGGGACGTGGCGCCAGTATGGCTGCAAAATATGGAGCAGTAGCTAGTGTGGTAAGAAGTATGACCTCTGTTGCTGACGATGAACCTCACACCGGTAATATGAACTACGATACTAGTATTTCTAAAACAAAGATTCCGTCCATTGCGATTAGCTATAAAGCTGCAGATATTTTACACCAAAGTTTAGCAAAAGACAGCCAACTCGATTTATATATTGAAACGCATTGCCAAACGCTTCCAGATGTTCTATCTTTTAACGTCGTTGGACAAATTACGGGTATTGAAAAACCCAACGAGTATATTATTGCCGGAGGCCATTTGGATAGTTGGGATAACGGGCAAGGTGCCCATGATGACGGAACCGGGATTGTACAAAGTATTGAAATATTAGCTGTATTGAAAGAACTTGGCATCAAACCGAAACACAGTATCAGAGCCGTAGCTTTTATGAACGAAGAAAATGGTTTAGCTGGCGGCACAGCTTACGGCAAATTAGCAAAAGAAAAAAACGAAAAGCATTTGGCTGCGCTAGAAACCGACGCTGGTGGTTTCACACCACGTTCCTTCGGAGTTGATACTTTGAATGGCTTGTTCAGACTTGCAACAAAATGGAAAAGCTTATTTAGTCCTTATTTAATCGAACGCATTGAAGAAGGTGGCGGTGGCGCAGATTTAATTGCTCTTGAAAAATTGGGCGTTCCATGTATTGGGTTTGAGCCGGACACACAACGTTATTTTGATATTCATCATACTGCCGCAGATACCTTCGATAAAGTAAATAAGCGCGAGCTGAACCTTGGAGCCGGAGCCATCGGAGCTTTGATTTATTTGATTGACAAATATTACTAATCAAGTCTGTATTCCAATTCGGAAGATAAAACTAACCCGGCCAATTATAAAGCCAGACTTGGACTATCGAAATAAGCTCCGGTAGCAGTATTTTCAGCCCTTTTCCTTATATTTGTATATTAATTTGCTAATATGATCGATACGATGACAAAGAGCCTCTACCTGATGGAATTGGAAGATAATTATGGAGCTCATAACTACCATCCCATCCCTGTAGTTTTGGAAAAAGGAGAAGGCGTTTACGTTTGGGATGTAGATGGAAAACGTTATTACGACTTTTTGGCTGCTTATAGTGCGGTGAATCAAGGCCATTGCCATCCCCGTATTATAAAAGCACTGACGAGCCAAGCCAAAAAACTTACTTTAACCTCCCGTGCTTTTTATAACTCTGTTTTAGGGGAATACGAAAAATACATCACTTCTTATTTTGGTTACGATAAAGTTCTACCAATGAACACAGGCGTAGAAGGTGGTGAAACCGCACTTAAACTCGCTCGTCGCTGGGCCTATGATGTAAAGGGCGTAAAAGCGAATCAGGCAAAAATGGTATTTGCCAAAGGTAATTTTTGGGGAAGGACTTTGGCAGCTATTTCGGCTAGCAACGACCCAAGTAGCTATGAAGGCTATGGTCCTTATTTGCCAGGGTACGAGTTAGTAGATTATAATGATTTAACCGCACTTGAGAATGCTATTAAAGACCCGAACACCGCTGCCTTCATGGTGGAGCCTATACAAGGTGAAGCTGGAGTTATTGTTCCCAATTCTGGCTATTTAAAGGGTGTAAGAGATTTATGTACAAAATACAACGTCCTTTTTATTGCTGACGAAGTGCAAACGGGGTTGGCACGCACAGGAAAAATGCTTGCCTGCGATCATGAGGAAGTTAAACCGGATATTTTAATTCTAGGTAAGGCTTTGAGCGGAGGAACTATGCCCGTAAGCGCGGTATTAAGTTCTAATGAAATCATGCTCACTATTAAACCCGGCGAACACGGTAGCACTTATGGGGGAAATCCTTTAGCGTGTGCGGTCGCGATGGAAGCCTTGCAGGTTCTAAAAGATGAGAACATGGCCGAAAACTCTGAAAAACTTGGACTTTTATTCAGGCAGGAAATGAACAAGTTAAAAAAAGAAACGGATTTAATAACTGAAGTAAGAGGTAAAGGCTTGTTTAATGCCATTATTATAAAAGAAAGAAATGGTAAAACCGCCTGGGATGTGTGTTTGCAGTTTGCCGACAAAGGTTTATTGGCAAAGCCCACACATGGCGATATTATTCGCTTTGCACCGCCTTTAGTGATTACAGAAAAGCAGTTAATGGAGTGTATTTCTATTATCAGAAATGTAATTCTTACATTTTGATTAACCGACGTGGGGGAAAAAAATTTAAATGGTAACCTATAATCCGAAAGATTGGATAAAACTGATAGTGCATTTGCACAAATCAGATACTCTTCGTATTCTGCTACCAACAATACTTCTACTCGGTTTTATTACGGCTGGTGTTAGTTATATCGAACAAAATTATTTAAAGAACTACATTCCTGCTAATCTTGCCATTTTTCATCAAATTTCAGGATTTATAATTTCGCTTGTACTTGTTTTCCGCATTAACTCGGCTTACGACCGTTGGTGGGAGGGCCGAAAACTTTGGGGTTCGTTATTGAACAATTCCCGGAGCATTGCTATTAAAGTAAACGCCTTTATTCCCTCAACAGATAAGGCTACCCGAAAAGAAATTCAAAGTTTGATTAGCGATTATGCTATTTCTTTAAAGGAACATCTTCGGGGTAAATCTGGTGACCAATTATTAGAATACGGAAACACTCTAAACAAAGAAACTTATATCAAAGCCTCACATAAGCCTAACTACATTGCCAAACTTATTACCCGTTATATTCTCGAACAATTCAAAAAAAACACCGCTTCAACACACGATTATTTATTAATTAATAGAAATATAGACGAACTCATTGATGTTTGCGGTGCCTGCGAACGTATTAAAAATACGCCAATCCCATACGCTTACAGTATATTCATTAAAAAAATTGTTTTTGTATATATCATCACCATGCCCATTGCCTTTGGATTAAGCATGGGATATTGGTCCATTGCAATCGTCATGGTAATGTTTTATGCCTTTGCTTCATTGGAGATTATAAGCGAAGAAATAGAAGATCCTTTTGGAACCGACGATAACGATTTGCCGACAGACGAGATTGCTGAAAAAATAAAAATTAACACCACAGAAATTTTATCTACGTAAATTTTGAAACTACAATACACATTCGAACACGAAGGCGATTTCGAAATGAAAGTCACCACTTTCTTTGGCCTAGAAGAAATTCTTGCAAAAGAGCTACAGCAGCTGGGGGGCCGCAATGTTGAAGTATTTAAACGCGGAGCGTCAGTAGTTGGAGACTTGGGCTTTTTATACAAGGCAAATTTATGTTTGCACACTGCACTAAAGGTAATTATTCCCATTACCAAATTTGTTGCAAACAACGAGCAGGAATTATATGAAGCTATTAAACTCATAGAGTGGGAAAAATTTGTTACTAATACTGACACTATTATGGTGGAAAGTGTTGTCAATTCAGAAATTTTCAGTCATAGTCTATTTATTTCTCAAAAGGTGAAAGATGGATTGGTAGATCGCTTCAGAGAAAAAACGGGCCGCCGCCCGGATGTGGACCTATTGAGACCAACAGTTAAATTATATGTTCATGTTTTTAAGAATGAAATTTCTTTAAACCTCGACAGCAGTGGAGACCCCCTGTACAAGCGCGGTTACAGAGCCGACATTAACGAAGCTCCCATGAAAGAAGTTCTTGCGGCTGGTCTTGTAAAATTAAGTGGATGGGAAAAACATTTACTTTTAATTGATGGTATGTGCGGCGCGGCAACTATTGGTATTGAAGCGGCTTTATGGGCCAACAATATTCCACCTGGTTATTACAGAAACGATTTTGGGTTTATGCGCTGGCGTAACTACAATGAAAAATTGCACGATACTATTTTCGAAAACTCTATTAATAAAATCAGAGAGGATAAAGTGGAAATTATTGCCAATGATATTGACGCTTTTACCCTAAAAAAAGCTATTAGTAACACAAAAAACGCTAAAGTGGACGATGTGGTAACATGCACGAACCAGTCTTTCTTTGATATACAGCCGAGCCGGGAAGGTGGTGTGGTAATCCTTAATCCGCCTTATGGCGAGCGTATGGCCGTACCTGAAATAGAAAAAATGTATAAAGAAATCGGAGACAAGCTCAAAAAAGATTTTAAAAATTTTAATGCCTGGATTATTACGAGCAGCCCGGAAGCCATTAAGAGCATTGGTTTAAGAACATCCAGAAAAATACAAATATACAACGGTGCTTTAGAATGCCGTTATCTCAAATTCGAATTGTACGGAGGAAGTAAAAAGGCTTCTAAAAATCCTGGCACAATGGTTAGAAGATAAAATTAACTATAACTCTAAGTCTTTTTCACTAAAAATTTTCCTTCCATGATCGGAAGAACCGGACATTGATTTGGCGTCAAACAATATTTAATGTCTCTTTCCAAATCTAATTTGGCAAGACGATTGCGATGCGACGAGTTGGCCAGAAAACCGTAAAGGTCATGTTTACTCAACTTATACAGTTCCATCGAAGCAATTGTCGAATCACATATAGAATTGAAACCGTGTTTGTAAATCAGCGCTTCGGAAACAGCACCGGCAAACAAGGTATCCTCCAGATTAAATTTGTTTTTCCAGCCTGCACACAAAAACAAAACGTCCTTCTTTTCTTTCTTGAGATAATTAATCACAGTTTCCAGATTCAAAAAACTTCCGATAATAATTTTTTTGGCCTGACTAGCGGCTTCAATAGCTTGCGTGCCATTGGTGGTGGTAATAGCGATAGTTTTGCCTTTTACCTTGGTATTCATATAGCCAAAAGGGCTGTTACCTAAATCAAAACCCTCCAACATTTCCCCATTACGCTCGGCGGCAACTAAGTAACCACTTTCCTTAAATGTCTTTGCTTCTTCAACCGTGGCAACAGGTATCATTTTGGTTACACCATTATAAAAAGCCGTAGTAATAGCCGACGTAGCACGGAGTATGTCCACCACCACAACTATGGATTCAGGATTATGAAACAAAGGGTAAGATTGAGGACTATAGCAGACTTCAATATTCATAATTATTTTTCAAGAGCCATTTACTTGTTTAAATCCTGTGCGATACAAGTATTTTGGTTGTTTAGTTAAACAAACATAACATTTTTATTTAATTATTGAAATATTTCCAAAGTTATACGTTTTCATTCTTGGGAGTTTCTTTTGCACGAATCCACAAATCCACCGAATTTGCTGTAATTTCTGGCTAAAAAAACATAAATTTAAACCATGATTGACTTTATTAAATCTAAAATTCAAAGTTCACTCGATTTAAAAACGCTGGTATTAAACCACCCTGTTCTCCTTGGTTCTGTTGAGCAGATAGTGAACGAAATAATAAACTCTTACAAAAATCAGGGAAAAGTTCTTTGGTGCGGCAACGGAGGTAGTGCAGCCGATGCACAACATTTAGCAGCCGAGCTGAGTGGGAGGTTTTACTACGATAGACCACCTTTGTTCTCAGAGGCTCTACATGTAAACACAAGTTACACAACCGCCGTTGCAAACGATTACAGTTACGATGTGATATACAGTCGTTTGGTGGAGGCTATGTGCAAGAAGGGTGATGTGTTGATAGGTCTTAGCACAAGCGGCAACAGTCCCAACGTAATTAAGGCTCTTGAAAAAGCAAATACGCTTGGCGTAATTACGGTAGGTCTTACTGGTCAAACGGGTGGCAAAATGAAAGATTATTGCAAATACCTTCTAAACATACCCAGTACCGATACGCCCAGAATACAGGAATGTCATATGTTATTGGGACATACTATTTGCGAGATGGTGGAAATGAATTTGTTTCCTAAAAAGCAACCCTAATGACGGAAACCGCGGTTATATTAGCTGGAGGCTTTGGAACAAGACTGCAAAGCGTTGTCAGTAATTTACCAAAACCAATGGCTCCTATAAACGACGAACCCTTTTTAAGTTATCAATTTAAGTATTTAAAGCACTTCGGCATTAAAAAAATTATTCTATCGATTGGTTATTTATCAGATAAAATACAAGACTATTATAAAAATTCATTCGAAGGAATTCAAATCTCTTACGTAATAGAAAAAGAACCTCTTGGCACGGGAGGTGGCATCAGGCTTGCAATGGAACAGTGTGAGGAAAATCATGCTTTAGCCTTGAACGGAGATTCTTTTTTTGATATTAACTTAAGGAGCTTTTTTTTACTCCATGCTAAAAAGAAGTCGTTCATTTCTCTAGCGTTAAGACAAATCGATGATTCTTCTCGTTACGGAACTATTATTACAGATGAAACAAATACCATACTTTCCTTTAAGGAAAAATCCGATATGAGAAAACCCGGAACAATAAATGCTGGAATTTACATTTTGAATAAAAACTTCTACTTAAAACATTCTCCCCCGCTTACAAACTTCTCCATAGAAAAAGATTTTTTCGAAAAACAAATTGATCAGTTTAATATGAGTGGTTTTAAGTTTGAGGGATATTTTATTGATATAGGCTTACCCGAAGACTACGACAAAGCACAAAATGACTTTAAAGAATTTAAATATAGATAAGACTTGGACTTTGTTTTTAGACCGTGATGGCGTTATCAATAAAAAACTGGATAACGACTATGTGAAACATTGGATAGAGTTTGAATTTATAGAAGGCGTGTTGGACGCCTTGAAATATTTTAATTCTTTCTTCGGGAAAATTGTGGTGGTTACTAATCAACAAGGCATTGGAAAACGCCTTTATCGCATTGAAGATTTGGAAATAATTCACAAGAACATGGTATATGAAATCGACTATCATGGAGGGCGGATAGACAGGGTTTATTTTTCGCCCCATCTCCATTCTGAAAATCATCCTACTCGAAAACCCGGAATTGGCATGGCTCTGAAAGCTAAAGAAGATTTTCCGGAAATTGATTTTATGAAAAGCATTATTATTGGTGATAGCCTAAGTGACATGGAGTTTGGAAGAAAAACGGGCATGAAAACAATTTATATCTCGGAGAAAAAAATAACACATGAGATGATTGATTATAATTTTAACTCTCTTAATGAGGTTGTCATTTCTTTACAAAACGCGTTTTGAAAATCTCAATTATAACCATCACTTACAACTCCGCCGCCACTCTGGAACAAACCATCCTTTCAGTTATTAATCAAACATACAAAGACATTGAATACATTATTGTGGATGGAAAATCAACAGATAAAACTTTGCAAATAGCGGAAAAATACAAAAACAAAATTTCAAAAATACATTCAGAAAAAGACGAGGGTTTATACGACGCTTTGAATAAAGGTATTGATTTGGCAAGCGGAGATGTTATTGGAATTTTACATTCCGACGACTTTTATATACATAACAAGGTGATTGAAAAATACGTGGACACTTTTGCAAAGAATATGTGCGACGCGGTATACAGCGATCTGTTCTACGTGGATAAAAACAACACGAATAAAATTATACGAAAATGGAAAAGTGGAGAGTACAAAGAGAATGCGTTTTTAAACGGTTGGATGCCCCCTCACCCGACTTTCTTCGTAAAAAAAGAAATGTATGAGCGTTTCGGAAAATTCACTTCGGATTTTAAAACAGCAGCAGATTATGAATTCATGTTACGTCTGATTCATAAACACAAAATAAAAATTGCTTACCTACCCGAATTTACTGTTAAAATGAGAACGGGTGGGAAAAGTAATATCACGTTACAAAGTCGTCTGAATGCAAATGACGAAGACCGAAAGGCATGGGAAATTAACGGAATAAAACCCAGATTTTATACGCTTTATTTGAAACCTTTAAGAAAAATATTTCAGTTTTTAGGCTAAAGGATCACTGCTTTACCAATTTAAAAGTGTTAAAAATAGAGCCATCTAAGCTCTTGAGACATAAAACATATATTCCATTAGAGAGATTGTTCAAATTAATTTCTTCTTCTGCAAAGTATATTTCTTTTTGAAATATTAGCCTGCCGGATGCATCGTAAATTGCGGCATTCAATATACTATTTTTTAAATCGTTTTTTATGACAATATTCGATTTGGTAGGATTAGGATAGATAGAAACGTGATTAGAGTTAGTAGTTGAAGTTAAACCTGTACATTCCTGAACAAGCATTTCAATACTGCTACTATCAGTACAACCATTAATATCTGTGTAATTATAAGTTATCGTATATGTACCAACTCCCGTTGACGGAACAAAATTTGTACCATTAAAACCGATACCGCTAAAAATACCACCGTTTGGGCTCGCAGTAATAGGCACTCCATCATCATTCATACACACAACTGTTGCAGGTGTAGTAATCGTAAGTGGAGTGGCAGGAAATACCGAGGCAGTTACCGGTACTCTTGGACTTGAACAATCATCTTTTGTTACCTGCCAGTTATAGAACCAATAATAAAAACCTGTGCCCGCGCTCGAACCTGTAATACTAACACATCCACCTACGTTATAAGGATATGTATTGCCAGAATTAGACCGGTACAAATTTGAGATGGAACCGTTAGTGAGTCCCAATTGATAATTAACCCCAACGGTTAAATTATAATTTAGTGTTACTGTATTGCTGCCAATATTTAAATTCGCAGTTGTTGAATTTAAAACCGTGTTACCTGCCGTTCTCAATTCAATCAGCCTGTTTCCCGCAGTTTGAGCGTATATCACAACAGAATTAAGTTTACTATTTTGTAAAACATCAAACTCCAACCATTGCGAGGCGTTATTAAGAAAACCGCCGCCAGTATTGGTTGAACGCCCTCCAAAAGCAGGAGAATTACTGTACGTGTTCGCAACATAATAAGTGGTGGTGGTATTCAAATTTGGAGTCGAAAAAGAACTACCAGTCGCCAACACTGTGTTTGATATCGGACTAGAATACCATTTAATTGTAGCATTAGCATTGGCGTTTAAAACAAAAGCAGAATTAGCACAAGCCGCTGCACCCGACACAATGGGGCTGCTTGGAACATTTACAATCACGTATGCGTTTTTAGTTGTACTATCCGCATTATTGAGACAACCTATTGCTTTCAACTTTACAGTATAATTACCATTTGCTGTATAGGTATGAATGACGTTGGTTGATGTGGAAGTTGTTCCGTCGCCAAAAAACCAGGTGTATGTTACGCCGTTTGCAGTGGTGTTATTAAAACTAACGTTTGCAGGCATGCTGCATATATTAGTAATATTTGCGGAAAAATTAGGCCCTATTACTCCCGGGCTATATTGAGGACCAACTCCAACAGCATACCAGGCATTGGTTGTTTGTATAACCTGATTGGAACAATTACCAAACAAATCTTTCGCCGCTTGAATGGCACCAGCCCTTGCCGCCAAATAACCCGTACTTGGAGTAAAATAAACTGTCAAAGCCCTGTAAGCTATTTTTTCCGCGTCGGTGTTACCAATTCCAAGAACATTATAAGCACTGTTGATATCATTTATTCCCGAACCTCCTGCTACTAATAAATAAAACCACTTAATGCACGGCCCTGCATTGTTGTGAGGTTCACCTTGAGGGTCCCAAAATTGACCCAAATAAGTATCCGGGTCATTTAATAATTTTGGATTTTGCATATTTCTAAAACCGTTTCCATTTACGGTTACATCCGAACCCAATTTCCAATTCCAGGTTGCAGGTTTAGCAAACCGCTCAATGCTTGTTCCAAAAATATCTGCAAAAGCCTCATTCAATGCATCGGGCTCACCTGTTCCACCGCCGTTTAAACCCGCTGAATTACTTACCAAACCGTGTGTTATTTCATGACCACAAACATCTAAAGCAGTGAAAATGGTAAACCCTGTTCCATTGCCATCTCCGTAGGTCATTCTAATCCCGTCCCAAAAAGCATTATTATAATTAGTGTTATAATGCAGATAACTCAACAACTTATAGCCTGCGTTATCTATACTGTTCCTGTTAAATTTCTGGAAATAGAAATCATAGGTTTTTTCTGCACCCCAATGAGCATCAGTTGCAGCTTGATTAAAACCGACAGTAGTCCAGCTTGTAGTTGCATTTGTAAAATCATTGGCAGCGTATACATTGGTGTTGTTTAAATTATAAGTTTCAATACCCAATCCTCTCTGCACTTCTCTTAAGCGGTAAATTGCACCATTTTGATCGCAAGTTAATGTTTGTGTGGAACTATATTTGGTAAGTGCTGTAGCGGAAACATCTGCGTTACAAATTAAACTTTGCTCTCCTAAAATTTTTCCACTGGCACCATCAACAAAAATATTTGCGCGGTAAAGTGGTGCTTCTGCATAAATATCAAACCGCCAAGCATACACTTGTTTGCCATTTTTTTCATAAATTACTTTTTCGCCTTTCGGATAATAAGTAAAATCAAGCTGATTAAGGGTTTGGCCTAACTGTAGTTCCTCGTCCTTATTTTCCCACTTATATTTTTTAGCATTTACTTTTTTGAGAGCACATGCCAAAGCATTTTTTTCTGTAAGAATGAACTTATTGGTAGGAGATTTTACGTCATACAAATCGCCATTCAGAGAAACTAATTTACCCTCCTTACAATGCGCAATAATTTGTTTGTTAAAAACAGAGATGTTGTTTTGGGTAATTTTGAGCTTAGTGTGGCTAAAGCCCAATTCGTCTTTTTCGGTTTTTAAAACAGACGTTTTGTTTCTTCCATCGGTAAATACCATCGCATTAACAAATCCAATTACTTCTACTTCATTTACCCTTCTGGATTCTTTAAGTTTTACAAAATTTAATTGTTTTTGTTTGTCATAACTAAGCTCTTCGGCATATAATTGCCATTTTGAATTAGACTGCGCTAAAAAAATCTGGCCAGAGAAAAACAAACCGGTAAATACAATAATTTTCGTCATAGTTTGAAAAATAATTCTACAAGATAATGATTCAGCCACCAAAAAAAAGTCATTGCGTTGTGTTGTTGAAAACTTCCAAAAATGCCTTTTAACGTTATTCTAAGTATAATAAACCCATAATTTTATCGTTAAAAGCATACTAATTCATAAAAAAAGCAAAAAAATGGCACTATACTTGGATTTTCAATCGCATTCTTCGATATTTGGTCTCGCAAACCCCTGCCACTTTAATTTACTTATCCGTAAAGTCATGAAAAATTGTATTTATTTTATTTTTGCCGCTACACTTTTGTTGTCTAGCAAAGTGTTTGCGCAAGTTCAACCTCCTGTTATGAATCCTATTGTGGGCCCATCCTCGGTTTGTTCCACTCCGGCGGCCCCTGAAGTTTACTTTAGCTCGGCTTCCAATTCGCCCACAAGTTATTTTTGGACAGTTCTACCGTCTTTGGGGGTTTTTATTAGTTCCCCCAATTCCTCGTCAACCCCCATTAGTTTTCCAAATACAAATTTAACTTATACTGTTTATTGCAATGCAACTAATGCGGGCGGCAATAGCGCACCAGTGAGTTTTGTCGTTACTGTTTTCGAAACGCCCAGCGTAACCTTTTCAGGTGCCAATAGTTTTTGTCAAGGGTCGTCGACCAATTTGTCAGCCAGCCCCACTCTTATTTCCGCCAGTTCTACCTTATTTTACAATTGGTCCCCTTCAACAGGATTAAGCACAACAACTGCCGGTAATGTTATTGCCAGTCCGCCAAGTACTACAAATTATACGGTTCTTTTGACTTTAGGCTCCTGCACTAATAATGCGTTTGTTAGTGTTACTGTAAATCCTTTACCAAACGTTTCATCGGTTTTAACCAAAACTTTTGTGTGCCCTTCTGAAGTAAGCGCAATAAATATAAGTGGCAATGCGGCGACCTATTCTGTAAATGGAGTTTTGTGCGCGTCGCAAAATTCTTTGGTTCAAAACGCATCAGGAGGAAATTACATATATACGGTAACGGGTACCAGTGCATTTGGTTGCATTAATCAAACCACTGTTGTGTTAAAAGTCGCTACTAGTTGCGCTGGCGGCAAGGATATTAACATGACAAGTGATTCTAAGATATTAGTTTATCCTAATCCTTCCAACGGTGATTTTTATTTAAAATCGGAAAATGTGGAAGCAGATGTTACCATCATGAATCAGTTAGGACACCGTGTTCTTTTCATAAAATTACGCCCAGGCATTGAAACCAAGGTCTCGGGTTTGACTAATGGCCTCTATTTTTTAATTAGTAAAGGACAACAAAAAAGAATCGTGATTCATTCAGATTAATAGTTAGTCAACTTAATGTTCCCATCTTATTATACAGCAATTTTATAA
This sequence comes from uncultured Bacteroidota bacterium, assembly GCA_937868565.1. Classification (GTDB taxonomy): domain Bacteria; phylum Bacteroidota; class Bacteroidia; order B-17B0; family Aurantibacillaceae; genus Aurantibacillus. The sequence continues at coordinate 12,442 of CALMND010000284.1, forward strand.
TTTCAAAATCATTTGCAAAATTAATCAAACGAATTACGGATTAGCTGTCTTATCCGTTCCGGCCGAATCTATCTGTGTTCGAAAAATCTTTAGATTATTCTAATTCCTAAATCCTATTTTTACAAAAGCGTTGTCTGGTAATTGGAACATTCTAAAAAAATAATTAAAATTGGATTTATATAGTATTATTAGTAAAGATGTT
>CALMND010000285.1 GCA_937868565.1 uncultured Bacteroidota bacterium
TTTACCCGATTTTTACTTTTTTTTTTTTTTTTTTAAAACGTATAAAATAGAAAGGAATAATTATAAATATTAGAACAAGTACTGACAAAAGTAAGAGTTTGTGTGAACTTCCTGCAAACGTGTCAACATGAGTTTCATTTCGGACTAAGTTAGAATCTATAGAAATATCAGAATCCGCTTTCAATGCTAAAACACTATCCTTTATTGCACTGTATTTTTTCAAATAATAGTAGGCCTGATCAAAGTTGTTAATTTCAGAAAAATACTCAGAATATATTTTAAGAGCTTCATGTGTACCTTCAAAGTAATCATAATTTTTACTGATTGACATGGCAGTATCTATACACGACTTAGCTTTCTTAAATTCTTTTAACTTGATGTAATTGCCGGCAAGATTCAGGTAGCTGTCCGCAATTTCTACATTATTATCCATTAAATTTCTGATTTTTAAGGCATCTTGATTAAAACAAATAGCCTTTTCGTAGTCACCGTTAAAAAAATGTGCAACTGCCAAATTATTCAAACAATTTGACCGTATATCATAATCGTTCAGTTCTTCTGCAATTTGTAAGGCATGCGTGTAATACTCTAGGGCCACTGAAGGTAATCCAGTTTGCTGTTTTAAGACACCAAGATTTATGAACGCCTTAGCGACTTGTTTCGGCTCTTTCAAATCCTTATATGCTTGCAAAGCCATCAGATAATTGTTTTCCGCTTTAGAAAAAAGGTTTAGGTCGGAGTACACATTACCTAAATTCGTATAACTATGGGCCTTTCCTAATAAATCCGCACAATTAATTCTTAATAGCAGGGCTTTTTCGTGGTATTTAATTGCTTTTTTAAAATCTCCCTTTTTGTAGTAAAGTACACCAAGAAGGTTATAACTTTTTGCTATGTGTTTTGGTGATCCAGAAATTAGTGCATTTTTTTCGCAATAATCAGCGTATTGAAATGAAAGGAAAGGGTCGCTATTTCGCAGAGAAAATCCCTTTTGATATAATTGATTAACTCTTTCTGTGTCGTTTTTTATTTCAAGAGTTTGTTCTAATAAACTATCCCCAATCTGAGCTTTAGATATGAGCGTAATTAATGATAAAAAAATAAAATTACGCATATGATATTTTTGTCAAATTTATACTTTTAAGGTGCAATATAAACAATGATTAAATATTCCTTCTATCAAAAAAATACAGCTTCACATTATATTTATGTGGACATGCTCATTAACGCCGTTTCCAAAGACAAAATCAAGTTACAGCTCCCAGCTTGGCGACCAGGACGCTATGAACTAGGCAATTTTGCTAAAAACATTAAGCGAGTCGATGTTTTTAATGAAAACGATGAGATAGTTCCCTACTCCAAATTAAATAAAGATTTATGGGAAATAGAGACAAAAGATTGTAAAGAGATTAAAATCACTTATAGCTATTATGCAGCAGAATTAAACGCCGGAGCCTGTTTTGCAGATGATTCACAGATATATGTAAACCCGGTGCATTGTTGCATGTATGTGGAAGGGCGAACCAATGAGGAACATATTATTGAATTAAAAATACCCAGTTCTTATACAATTGCCAGTTCCTTGAAACAGAAAGGTAGAACTTTGTCAGCAAAGGATTATGAGGAGTTAGTTGACTCTCCTTTTATGGCATCAGCATTAGTTCAAAGTGATTTCTACGAACTAAATGGAATTAAATTCTGGATTCATTTTAATGGCATTTGTAAACCTAATTGGCCCCAATTTAAATCAGACTTCTTAGCCTTTACGAAAAAGCAGATTGAATTTTGGAATGACTTTCCTTACGAGGAATATCATTTTTTATTTCAGGTATTGCCTTTTAAATTTTACCACGGGGTGGAGCATAAGAAAAGCACTGTCATTGCGATAGGCCCGGGTTACATGGTTAATGAAGGTAGTACCTATGAGGATGTTTTAGGAGTAAGTTGTCACGAATTGTTTCATACTTGGAATATTAAAACAATTCGCCCGGTTGAAATGCTACCTTATGACTATACTAAGGAGAATTATGCTCGTACCGGTTATGTTTATGAAGGTTTTACAACCTATTATGGGGACAAGCTATTATTAAGTAGTGGTGTTTTTTCCATCCAGCAATATTTCAACACGTTGCAGGAACGCTTACAAAAGCACTTTCACAACTATGGCCGTTATAATTTAAGCGTCGCACATAGCAGTTGGGAAACGTGGTTGGATGGCTATGTGCCCGGAGCACCATATCGAAAAACCAGTATTTACGATGAAGGAAATCTGGTTGCATTCATGCTAGATGTTATTATTCTAAAGGCAAGTCAAAATAAAAAATCGCTTCGTGACCTCTGTGTTTTACTTTATGAGCGCTACGGAAAAAGGGAAATTGGCTATACCGAGCAAAATATCATAGAGCTTGTGAACGAGTTAACCAATAGAGAGAATTCTTCGTTTTTTACAAATTACGTATACAGTGCCAACGATTTCGAAATCCCAATTCTAAATACTCTTTCATATTTGGAAATCGATTTGATTAAACAAGCCTCGCCTCTAGCGAGTGAAAACTACTTTGGTTTTAAAACAATTGACAATGGTTTTTTTAGCAAAGTTACTTTGGTAGCACCGTATTCTCCCGCATGGAAAGCAGGTATGTTCGCTAATGATGAAATTATTGCTGTGAACGATATACTGCTTAAGAACAATCTCAACAATTGGTTAAATTATTTTGTGAGTGACGGAAGTATTACGTTAAGTGTAAATTCGGGGGAGCGTATTAAACAAATTGTTTTACATAAAGACAAAAATGGCGCTTCCTATTTCTTTAATCCAATACTTAAACTCAAAGATGACCTGAAACCGTCAACGAATTTTAAAATTTGGCAAAATTTTTAGTTAACTAAAACAAACTTTACTAAATTTGAATTTATGAAAAATATTAGCTCACACCTACTCGTCTTATTATCGCCATTGGCCATTGTTTGTTCGTTAACTTTTTTTTCTTGTGGTTCAAACGCCGAAAAAACTGCAGACCAAGCGGTTGAAGCGATGCCAACGGAATTAAAAGATACAACAGTTTTAAAAAGTGAAGAGGAAAACGCATTGGGTAAATTAGGTTCAGTTATAGATACAGCTGCAAAAAAATAAAGCTTTTCGTTTTTTCCAAGTGGTGATGATATAACCCTCAACCATTTGTACTTTGTTTTTACTAGCTTAAATTCAAAAACAACCTCTTAAATACTTAAAGCTAATTTATTAGTGTTTACACGTTTTTATTAGGACATTTAGCATCGCATTAATCTTAACAATATGGAAACAATGGACAATTTATCTTCATCAAATAGTGATTTGAAAGATTTTATGGAAGAGTCAGCGCGCCCGCAGTTTCTTTCTGTATTATGTATTTTAACTTGGGTTATGAGTGCCCTTATGTTTATTTCAACCCTATGGGGTGCATTTAATCAACCTACCCCCGAAGAACAATTTGAACAAATTGAAAAAATTAGAGAAAGAAGCCCGGAAATGGCTGATCGAATGGAGGCAGCATTCGAAAGCCAATCAGATTCATATAAAATTGTAAACACCATACTCACTCTGATTGCACTTGGTTTGACCTCTTTTGGAGTGATGTTAATGTGGCAGCTTAAAAAGAACGGGTTTTATTTTTATTTGGTTGGTGAACTTATACCTTATTTAGGGTTTGCAATGGGTGGAACAAAGGCTATTGGCGCAATGGGGGCTATGACAGGTATGAGTGAGAGCGCGATGGTTGGCATTGCTATTGGGGTTATGGCGTTATTCGATGGCGTTTTTATTGCGATGTACGCCGCCAATTTTAAGCACATGAAATAGTTGTTTTTACAGACAACGGCCCCCAAAAGAAATATCTAATTTTTTCATTTCATTTGTTATTCAATCATACTTTTTGCTATGCGTCGTCTTTTGAGCAGTTTAGAAGTGGGGTGCCCTGTATTTATTATTCGCATGTTAATTATCTAATTTAGTTTTTATATCTTGTCATCTTTATCTGCTGTACGGATGATAATTTAAACAAGAAATATGTCGAACTCAAAATACCCTCAGGGATTATTCTTTTTAGTCTTCACCGAATTCTGGGAGCGATTCGGGTATTATTTAATGATTGGCATTTTTACCCTTTACATGACCGCCGATACTTCGGAGGGTGGTTTTGGCTGGGACAATGCAGAGGCTGCCGATATTTATGGAACGTTTATTGCCGTGGCTTACTTGACTCCTTTTATGGGGGGATTACTGGCAGATTTAAAACTTGGTTATCGGTTTAGCATTACCCTCGGAGGGATTTTAATGGGGATTGGTTATTGTATGTTGGCTATACCGGAAAAATGGGCTTTCTACACATCTTTAGCCATCATGGTGGTTGGTAACGGCTTTTTCAAGCCGAACATTTCCACATTGCTCGGTAATTTATTTAACGACGACCGCTACCGACACAAAAAAGATACCGGCTACAATATTTTTTATATGGGAATTAATTTGGGAGCTTTTATTTGCAATTTTATTGCCGCCATCATGCGCAACAAAATAGGCTGGCACGGTGCATTTATTTCGGCAGGCGTTGGTATGTTTATTGGTGTCATTACATTTTGGATTGGCATGAAACACTACAAACATGTGGATATTCGAAAAGAACCCAAACCAGAAGACAAGCCTTTTTTAATTCAATTTGGACGCGTATTACTGATGGGACTTGGATTTGCTACTCTGGGCTGGTTTATTCCCGATAATATTATGGGAAGTAATAGCACAGATGCTTTTTTTATGTTCTGTTTCCCGGTAATTTATTTTTTTGCATCCATTTACTTTAAAGCCAATGCGGAAGAGAGAAAGCCGTTAGGAACCATGTTTACCATTTTTATCATCGTTATTTTGTTTTGGGCTATATTTAAACAAAACGGAACAGCCTTAACCACTTACGCAAAATACTATACAGATAGAGAAAGTCCCACACAAATAGCCACAACAGCCAATAATTTAGGCTTTTTGGAGAGCGTGAAGGCAGATAACGCAGAGGTGAATCAATTGGATGAACAGTTCCGGAAAATAAAAGATGCAAAAGGTGAACCTGTAAAGTGCATCGACTATCCGGCATACTTTAAAAACTTGGAACCAGCAAAAGTTCCGGCACAAGGGGAATCACTTAATTTGTTTAACACGGAAATCTTTCAATCGGTGAACCCGTTTTTCGTGGTGGTATTTACTCCCTTGATTATTGCTTTCTTTTCTTTCATGCGTGTTCGCGGCAAAGAGCCGACAACGGCTACAAAAATAGCATATGGTTTGTTTATCAGCGGACTTTCAACCCTAGTTATGATTGTAGCTGTGGCCTACACGAATAATGGGATGTCTAAAGCCAGCCCTTGGTGGCTCATTGCAAGTTACGGCGTAGTGACGGTCGGCGAATTATTATTAAGCCCCATGGGATTATCTATGGTTTCTAAACTTTCCCCTGTTCGTTTAACGGCTTTAATGATGGGTGGCTGGAGCCTCGCAACTTCCATTGGAAATAAATTGAGTGGCGTACTTGCTAAAAACTGGGACAAATTTGATAATAAAGCTAATTATTTTTGGGTGAACTTTGCTCTACTTATGTTTGCTTTTTTAATAATGATGCTTTTGTTAAAGAGACTGAATAAGGTTTTCAGGGAAGGGGCTTATTAGTCAATAGTTAACCTTCCCCGGATTGGGCACATGAATTCGGATATTTTTAAACAAAAACCACGAATCTAACTAACTACGTGGCGTGTTTATGATTTCAGAGAATTAGAAGCTATAAATTCCACTCCCAGGCCGTTCGGTACATTCCATGTTCTTCACAGTACTCTAAAAAGGATTTGTAAAAAGGATTAGAGCCAATAGTCGCACTATCACCAATGACAACGAGTTTTTTCTTGGCGCGCGTAATCGCAACGTTCATGCGACGCAAGTCATTTAGGAAGCCGATTTCCTGCCTCTCATTACTTCTCACCAACGTAATATAAATCACGTCCTTTTCTTCTCCTTGAAAACCGTCTATGGTTTTAATACTTAAAGAATGTAGTTTACTCTTATCAAAATTTTGCTCAAGAACTTTTTCCTTCAACCATTCTCTTTGTTCTTTATAAGGAGAAATTATTCCAACGTCCAGCAAGGGTAAATTGGCAATAGAGCTGTAATCGAATAATAATTGTTCCAGATGTTTAAATAATATTTCTCCTTCTTTTGGGTTGGAGTGGCTTAGTGTTTCGGGATTTTGAATTTCATCAAAAGCACATCCTGCTGTATCAATGAACTCAATGCTTGCACTAAGATAGCTGGTTGAATCGTTGTGTAATAATTGTTCTGAAACGGAATCATCTGCTACCAATTCACTTTTATAAAAATATAAATTGCTAAAACCCATAATCGCATTATTCATTCGGTACTGACGATTGAGCAAAACAACGGCCTCTTTAAATTCTATGCACTTATCGAGTATAGTAAGATCGAGTCCACCTTTTTTTGCTTCCTGACTTTTTACAACTGGGGGTAATTGGAAATGGTCGCCGGATAAAATCAAACGGTTGCATTTTATTAAGGGAATCCACACCATTGGTTCTAATGCCTGAGAGGCCTCGTCGAAAAACAAAGTGTTGAATTTTTTTTTGTACAAAGCTCTATGTGTACTTGTTACTGGTGTGCAACAAATGACTTGTGTCGTGTTAAAAAGTTCGTCGATGATGTAATCCTCTAATAATTTCGCTTCCTTAATGCAATTTTTAGCTTCGGTATAAAACGAGGCTCTTTGTTTAGCATCTTCTTTTCCAAAAACACGTTTATATTTTCCGGCCATCCTGAAATATTCTTCGGCGTTGCGCCTCAGATTTTTTATGTCTTTAAAGTAGGGTGAGGCCGCAACCCTTCCGTCAATACTGCTATTCATAAGCTCCTCTGATATACGTGCAGGATGACCTAATCGAATGACATCAATGCCCAGGCCTACCAATTTTTCAGTAAGCAAGTCTACTGCCGAATTTGTCGGCGCACACACTAATACTTGATTTTCAGTTTGCAAAGTTATGCGAATGGCGTGGACTAAACTTGTTGTTTTTCCTGTGCCTGGTGGCCCATGAATCACGCCAATATCATTTACACTCACAACATGTCTTACGGCTCTATTCTGCGAAAAATTGAGTTGCGGAATAATAATTTGTTCACTTACATTTTTGAAAGTCAATGTCGTTTCTCCCTCTATGATTTCGCGTAACTCCGAAACTCTGTTTCCTCGGGCATCTATCACTATATCCAAAGCACGTTGCATTTCCTGATAACTGTTATCGTCAAATTGTACGTTCAATCCTAGTTTCCCCTCATAACACCAATCAGGCAACTCATCGCTATGAATAATTAGTTTTAAACTGTTTTTTCCGACAGATTTTATGGTTCCGGTAATCTCCTGTTTTTCATCCTGCTGATTACTAAACAAGCTCACATTTTTTCCGGAAGTGAATTGATGGGGCCTGTCTACTAATGTAGTGCGTTCAATTTCCAAATGAAGCAAATCTCCAGAACCTAATTCTTCGCTGTTTATTTTAATAGGATACCAGGTAACACCGTTCTTTTTTCTTTGCTCTAAATTAACCCGTAAAAATAATTCGTTGTATAACCGAAAGTCTTCATCTCTTTCAATTTTTAATAGTTTTTTTAGGTTTTTTAATCGCTCAATGGCCGTTAGTTTTGCCATTCTTTTGATTTTCTTAATTTAAATTCAGCGCGCAATTGATTGCTTGTTTTCGTGCTACCATCATGGCTCCAGCCAGGCGGACCGAAAATGTACATCCACTTTTCCTTTAGGGAAACTTTTTTGCGCATATCTTTAAAAATATTCTTCCATTCATGAAACACTATCGTAAGTGGATTTACCGTTTTGATATTGGTGGTTAAACCATATTTCACGGGCTCATCTTTTTCTTCTGCTTGAAAGGTTCCAAATAATTTATCCCATATGATAAGAAACATACCCATGTTTTTGTCCAGATATTTTACGTTGCTGCCATGATGAACGCGATGATGAGAGGGTGTAACAATAATGTATTCTAAAAATCCTAATTTATTAACAGTTTGAGTATGCACCAATATCCCGAATATTTGAGTGGCACTATACGCAAACATAATATCTACAGCATCAAACCCAAATAAGGTTAAAGGAATAAAATAGATAAAACGGTACAACGGTTGGAAAACAGAAGAACGAAAACCGACGGTTAGGTTAAATTCTTCACTACTGTGGTGGGTAACATGCACAGCCCAAAAAAAGCGACAATAATGGTCGATGCGGTGCAACCAATAGTACATAAAATCTTCGGCAATAATTAAAGTAAACCAATATAGCAGCGGGAGTGCCAATAAACTGACAAAATGAAATTGATAAAAATAATTTAGCACCAGCAAACATATTCCCCTGATAATAACATCCAAACCCATGTTTAATAGCATCAGATAGGTGTTAGCTAAAACACCCTTGGTAGAATACAGATTTCTGTTTTTATAATGCGAATAAAAAAACTCAAAGCCGATTACCACAACGTAAATGGGTAGCGTAATTTTAATTAGCAACAGTTCTCTAAACTCATTCATATGTTTTACATGTTCCTAATAATTGCGGAAGTCAAAATTAGGCATTTTTTTATTTTGAAACAGCATCAAGTATGATTGTCGGTTGATTAAAGTGCGATCTGTTTTTTTACTGATTCTGCAGTTGTTAGTTGAGCATTTAATAAAAGATTTATACAGTTTATCTCGTTGGATTTAGTCTAGTGGTCTAACGCAATTCGTTCATTAGACCTTCTATTCTTAGCCCAAACCCTTTCAAAGATGTCGCTTCGCAACTTTTGCTTATTTACTCCAGTGTTAACTGTTGCTCAATCCCAAATGTTCTTCCGATTGCAATCGGAATTGTTGACCTTTTTTTCTCAGCACGAATTTCTGAGGCATAATTCGGGTTTAATAATGTAGACAAATAGAGCCTTAAATTTTACTAACCTGACTTGAAGGCTTAGAATAAAAGTAGGTCGTGTAAAATTTGCTGAGGCTAGAATAGTGTCCAGTGGCCTAAATTATTTTATAATTTTTGTTTTCTCCCAAGCGCCATCCTGTTAAGTTCTCAAGCCAAAACAAAAAGCGATATTTAAGATTCATTGTGACATTTGACTTATTATAAACAAAAGTCCAATCGGCAAGCCTTATTCTTTGTTCAAAAACTTTCGGGTGACTCCCTTTGTATTCGTCCAGCAGATCGATATTGCTATAGTCAAATTCTGTAACCTGTTTAATGTTTTCTTCGAGCCAGCTATCTTCATGCCACATTTTATGGAAGTTTTCCTGCTTGGCCTGCTGAGCTTTAGGCGATTTTACCCAACCATAATGATAAATAAAAGCTTCCGACTTCTTAACCTTCAGTTTTTCCCCATTGACCAGTCTAAATCCCTGTGCGTCCTTATAAGAACGGATGTTTTTGTCGTTTTTTATTATTCGGATTTCGTGTTTGTACCAACGGCGACCAACGCCAATATATTTATAATGTCCGTAAAAATGTTTGTATTCAAATAAAAGACCTTGCACGTTTTTATCACCTTTATTAGCTAACATAACTTCCTTTATCTTGGGTATGTCTTCCTCATGCACGCATTCGTCGCTTTGAATATAAAAACACCAATCATATTCGGAGGGTATTGCATCAAAGACTTTGTTAGTCTCATTTGCCAGAAGTTTTCCGCCCACTCTTAAACTGTCATCCCAAACGGATTCAATTATTTTAATTTTGTCCGTTACAATGGATAGAATTAATTTTCTGGTGTCGTCATCGCTATTACCTAGCCCCACATAAAAAACATCGCACAATGGCAATACTGAGCTTATGGCCTCTACGACAGGGTAATCGTACTTTAAAGCATTTCTTATTATAGTAAAACCTGCAACCTTCATATTATCTTTTAAAATGGGTATCCAATTCCGAAATTAGCAACAACCTGCCTCCAAGGCTTCTTATCGAAAGTCCATCTGTTACCAACGTCATACTTAGGGTCGCGCAGTGGACTTGCCAAATCAAGTCTCAAAACAAAAAAATCTAAATCCCATCGAATACCAAATCCTCCACCTACTGCAATCTGGTCTGCAAAGCGGTCAAACAAAAACTCTGCACCAGGTTTATTCAAATCTGGTTTTAAACGCCAAATGTTTCCGGCGTCAGCGAACATAGCGCCGTTAAAAGACTTTATAATATGAAAACGGTATTCAAAGTTCCCTTCCAGTAATATATCTCCGATTTTATCGTAGCGCGCGCTACTATTTGCCTCAGGGTTGTAGCCTCCCGGGCCAAGGGTGCGCGCTCTCCAAGCTCTGTTACTATTTGGTCCTCCACTAAAAAAACTTTGTTCGTAAGGCAAAACGTTAAGATTCGTGAGCGGTCTGCCAATGCCACCAGCAATTCGGTAAACAACTCTGCTTTTTTTGCGCACGGGAATGTAAATACGGTAATCAAGGTCGGTTCTGACAAATTGCGCAAAAGGGATTCCATAAATCAAATAGCGATTAAGAGAGTCTTTTTCCCGATGGGTTGCATCAAACAGTTTTCTCAAAACATTTCCGGATGATTGAACACTCCATCTCAGATAACCTACTATCTTCCTGCTCGTGTTGGTGTTTTCTTTGGTCAGGTATGTAAGCGAGTATTTTGAGAGTGTTGTGATGTGATCCTGAAACGAGTTAGCTAAAAAGGCGTCGTTATATCCTGCTAAGAGCTGCTTAAAAGAATTTGTAAGATTTGCTTTTACGAAATATGCTTCAAAAGGAATGATGTCGTGCCTGATAGTATTATTGTGTGTTTTAAAATTAAATCCATAGTCAACGCTGGTGATGATTCTGTTAAATTGAAGTCGAGATTGATAGTTGAAAGATGACTTTACGTATGTGCGAGGAGACATATCTTTGCGGAAGGGAATTAAGGAAAATGGAAAAAAAGCTCGTGGAACAGCAAAAGTAAATTCGGGCCCAAATTGAACAGTATTAAAAGTATTAGAGAGTTTATTAAGACTATTCGATTGTGCCTCCTGAGTATTAAATTGGGTTTGTGCAGACAAGGCTCCTTGTAATTTTAGCTCCACCAATTCCCCACCCCTGAAAAAATTACGATTTTGATATAACATACTTCCGTCTACCCCCAAATTGCCTGATGTATTGGTGCCTTCCGTTTCAGCAGTTAAAGACTGTTTAAGCAAAGGGCTGCAAACAATGTAACAGTCCAGCTTTCTTGAATCATCGGGATTTATTAAAAATTGTATGTTAACGTTTCTAAAAATGCCAAGCGCCAGCAGTTGTTTGTATGTAAGTTGCGCGGTGTCCCTTCTAAATAGCTGCCCTTTATAAATATCAATACTATTTAAGAGTAAAGGCTTTCGGTAAGGAAGTGGCTTATTTAAGAGAAACATGATTCCTGTTTTCGACTCTCTTAACGTATCCTTAAAACTGGCATCCCGCAGGCTTCCAATAAAAGTTTCCGTAATCAAGTATACCTGTTCGATTTTTAGTTTTGGATGGTTAATGTAGATTAAGGAATCATTAGACGAGCTATAGGCTCTGGCGTATTTTTTTAAATGAATGGAAACCGACACTGTGTGGCTTGCACTAGAACTGTCAATATCAAAATTAATGTAAGCGTTTTCGAAAAAATAATACCCCTCATTTAAGGCCATCTCTGTTATTCTCTGCCTCTCGAGCTGAAATTTTTCAGTATCGTAGACCATACCTCTTTTAATTAAGCTATGCACGGTATCATTAAGAAGCAGTTTCCCCAATTCTTTATCATCCAAGTTGTAGGTAATCTTATTTACAAGATAGGCTTGTCCCGGGTCTAAAATATATTTGATTGTTGCCTTTTTCGAATGGCGCTGTAGTATAATGGTGTCTCTTACATGATTGTTAAAGAATCCTTTCGAAAATAGATATTTGCTTAATTGAAAACGAGTTTGTTCAGCGAGCGATGAATCAAAAACAACGGTGGGTTCGCCTATATCTCTGATGCTTTCAATTACCATAGAGCTTTCTTTATTCTTTAAATGTGGGGTCTTAGGTTTTTTCCCTTTTTTTTCTCTTTTCTTGTTTTTTTCTTCGAAACGTTTTACTTTGTCAGCATTTTTTTTATCATACCGAAGGTTGCGCGCCTCCCTTTTAAGTGTTAATTTTTCATCATCAAATAAATTATACCACCATGTAAAAAAATCAACCTTACGCAATAGCTTGCGATTGGGTTTTTGCCTGAAAAAATTCTCGAAATTCTCTTTCGGGAGACTCGTTAATTTGAAATTCACCACATCAATTTTATCTAACATGTATTGATTCGGCTTTAATTTTTTCGTTGAATTACATGAGAAGAAAATAAGACCGCTGGTTAAAAGCAAAATTATAGCTGCATTTTTTTTGTATCTAATTTTGGTGAATATATTTTGTTTTGTGATCAACAGCGTTCAATAAAATATGCTAATTTAGGGTAAAATATGCTTAGTAAAAATCAAATAAAGGAAATACAACATCTTCATCATAAAAAACAACGCGACTTAAAAAAAATATTTATTGCAGAAGGTCTTAAAACCGTTTTGGAAATAATTGAAACTAACCCAGGTTTGTTAGTAAACATTTATGGTAC
>CALMND010000286.1 GCA_937868565.1 uncultured Bacteroidota bacterium
ATGGAGTGATCACTCTTAATTATGTTGCTGGAGATAAAAAAGGAAAAATTCTTTCATTATACTTTTTGGGAACCGTCCATCAAACAGTGGGAAATAGTGAAAAGGCGTTACGGTATTTTACACAAGCTCATAATCAGGCTCGCGAGAATAAAGATAGTTACTTGATAGCTTACACCTATGATGGCCTTGCCTTTTATTATTTTGAAGCTCGTGAATACACTCGTTCAGAAGAACTTTACAAAAGTTCTTTAAAAATATATAGCTCCTTAAATAAAAAAATTGATCAGGCAAGGTGTTACCTTAATTTAGGTTCCTGCGAGGACGCAATAGGGAATAAGGAATCAAGTGTTACCTATTATCAGAGATCGCTTGTCATTTTTAGAGAGTTGCGCGCGGATAACGATGTCTTACTGTGTTATCTGAACCTAGGCGCTACCTATGGAAATATGAAGAAATACATGTTGGCCCTTGAAAATTATTTTAAAGCAGAAACTTATGCTAAGAATCTCAACACTGGCGATAATTTAGCTTCCGTTTACGAGAACATTGCTACAGTAAGCAAACAAATGGGCAATTACAAAATGGCACTTGAATATAAAGAAAAATACCATTTATTAAGTGATAGCATTTTAAACTTTGCGAAAATTAAATACATAAGCGAACTTGAAACAAAGTACCAAACCGAAAAAAAAGAACATGAAATTCTTTCGCTTATACAGGAAAATAAACTAAAGGAAGCGGATGCAGTAATGCATAAGCGACGAAGCAATATGCTGCTCGTAAGCTCTTGCCTCCTGCTTATAATTTCATTGCTGGTTTTTTTCATCTTCCGGCAAAAAGCTAGAAATGCGAGGGATTTAACCGAAAAAAATGAGCAACTCTATCGAAGAAAAATAAGTGAAATCATTAAAGAACAAGAACTCAAATCAATAAACGAAATAATGGAAGGTCAGGAAAGTGAAAGAAAACGTATTGCCGAAGACCTGCACGACAGACTGGGAAGTATGCTCGCTACTGTTAAATTACACTTTAACGCTGTTGAACAAAAAATAGAAACCCTGGAATTAAAAAGCATGCAGCAGTATCATAAAGCCAATCAGTTGCTGGACGAAGTCTGTGATGAGGTCCGGAAAATAGCGCACAATATGGAGTCTGGCGTGTTAGTTAATTTTGGTTTGGTTCACGCCTTAACAGATTTAAAAGAGGCTCTTGAAAATTCGAGTACGCTTGTCATTACTGTTAACAGCTTCGGAATGGGTAATCGTTTGGGTGCTGAAGTTGAAATAACGATCTACAGGGTGATACAGGAATTATTAAGCAACGTGATTAAACATGCCAAAGCCAACGAAGTAAACATTGATTTGAATAGAACGAACGAGTTACTAACAGTTATTTTAAGCGACAATGGGATTGGCTACGATTCTTCAGTAAACGAAACTAATGAAGGAATTGGTTTAAAGAATATACGTTCCCGCATTTCAAAACTGAATGGAAAATTTTATGTAGATTCGGGTAAGAAAAACGGCACCACCAACATTATTGAAATTCCACTGAAGAATGATCAACCTGCTGATAGCTGACGACCACCAAATGTTTATTGACGGTTTGCGTTCTCTTTTGGAACGCGAAAAAGACATAAACATTATTGGAGAAGCCAACAATGGTAATCAGGTATTGGAGAACATACAAAAACAAAAACCTGATATTGTTTTGCTGGATATTAACATGCCCGAAATGAATGGTATTAACGCCTGCACAACCATCCGAAAAAAATTTCCTGAAGTAAAAGTGTTGATTTTAACCATGTACAAAACCAAAGGATTCATCAATGGATTAATTCGCGCAGGAGCTTCCGGCTACATCCTCAAAAATACCGGCAACGCCGAACTCATGGAAGCCATTCGTACTGTGGTTGGGGGCGGAACATTTTTTAGTAAGCAGGTGGCTGAAACCTTAACAGAAAATAGTTCTAAGTATTCCGTTCACGAAGATGTAACTCTTTCCAAACGCGAAGTAGAAATCGTAAAAGAAATGGCAAAAGGTTTTACAACTAAACAAATTGCGGAGAAATTATTCATCAGCTATTATACCATCGAAACCCATCGCAAAAATATTCTCAATAAATTGCAACTTACCAATACCGCAGAAGTAATTCTATATGCTTCGCAAAGCGGCTTGCTGGATTAAAGAGTAATTAATATTGCTGAGTAAATGGTGAAAGAACGATAAATTTCTGAAAGGACTTGGCGCAAAAGAAAGAATCATTTTAACTAACTTTTGATTTTCTTGACCTGTGGCCTAACTAGTATAGAATCAGCAATTTAGAGAATCATCAAAAAAAACAAGACAACGGCTCAAATACCACAACTAGGTTCAATTAAAATCATTTCCCTATTAATTTCAAAACCTCCACGGTCTTGTTCAACATATCGTCTGTGTAATCCAAATGTGTAACGAGGCGAATGGTGTGTTTGCCAAAAGCAGCGACTTTTATATTTTTTTCAGCCAAGGTTCGTTCAAATGCCTCTCCGCTAATAATTTCTTTGTTCAAATTAAAAATGACTATGTTCGTATATACAGGCAAAATGGACTCAACAAAATGCATTTTTTTTAGTTCATTTTCTAACTGTTTTGCCTTTAGGTGATCTTCTTTTAAACGATTCACATTGTTCTTCAGAGCATATATCCCCGCAGCTGCCAAAATACCTGCCTGGCGCATACCTCCACCAAAAACCTTTCTCACTTTGCGTGCCTTTTTAATAAAAGTTTGACTGCTTATCAATAAAGAACCTATAGGAGCACCGAGTCCCTTTGAAAGACAAATAGAAATGGAATCAAAACACTTCCCCAGTTCTTTCGGAGAATCTCCCGTTTCTATAAGAGCGTTAAATATTCTGGCTCCATCCAAATGCAAACCTAGGTTTTTGTTTTTACACAATACGGAAATGGGGTTTATTTGCTCCGTGGTATAATAGCTCCCCCCGGCTCTGTTGATAGTGTTTTCGAGGCTCACCAAAGAAGTTCGTGTTAACCAGTCAAAGTCAGCATTAATAAATGCTTCAATTTTTTCAGCCGATAAACGTCCTTCATCGCCTTGTATGAGCTTGGCCTGTACCCCGGAGTTAAAAGAAATTCCACCACCTTCGTAATTGTAAATATGTGAATTCACGTCACAAATTAATTCATCACCGGGTTGTGTGTGTACCTTAATCGCAATTTGATTCGTCATTGTTCCGCTAGGACAAAACAAAGAAGCTTCTTTGCCAAAAAGGTTGGCGGCATATTTTTCCAATTCGATAATCGTTGGATCCTCGCTAAAGACATCGTCACCAACTGGCGCAGACATCATAGCCTCCAGCATAGATCTGCTGGGTTTTGTTACAGTATCACTTCTTAAATCAATCTGCATTTTAATATTTCCAAAGCTTTAGTAATTTTTCTTTAAATCTTTCTTTGGGTAAAAAATTATGTTCCAAATCTACGTTCATAGGAACCGGCGTATCCAAACTTCCTTCACGCATCACTGGTGCATCGAGGTAACTGAAACAATTTTCGGATATAAGACTGGCTATTTCTCCGGCTATGCCTCCAGTTAAAGTGTCTTCGTGCATCACAATGACTTTACCTGTTTTTTTTACAGAAGAATAAATCTTTTCAATATCTAAAGGCGCTAAAGTTCTCAAGTCTATTAAATCCGCATGAATGTCTGCATTTTCATTCAGCGCTTCTATGGCCCAATGTACGCCCAAACCGTAAGTAACGATAGTGAGCTCTTCGCCTTCACGCACCAGTCTTGCCTTGCCAAATTCCACCGTAAAATAATCTTCGCTCACTTCTTCATGAATACTTCTATAAAGCGCTTTGTGCTCAAAAAACATAACTGGATTCGGATCCTCAAAAGAAGCTAACAACAAGCCCTTTGCGTCCGAAGGAAATGCAGGATAAGCAATTTTTAATCCCGGTGTTTTAAAAAACCAGGCTTCATTACTTTGGCTGTGGAATGGCCCCGCAGCAACTGCAGCACCGGTTGGCATTCGCACTACGACATCAGCATTTTGTCCCCATCGGTAATGGCTCTTAGCCAGATTATTGATAATTTGGGTCATACCTTCGCTCACAAAATCAGCAAACTGCATTTCAACCATAGCCTTATATCCGTTAATGGATAAGCCGAATCCCGCGCCTAATATGGCACTTTCGCACAGAGGTGTATTTCGTACCCGGTCTTTTCCATATAAGTCCACAAAGCCTTCCGTAATTTTAAACACACCTCCATAATCCGCAATATCCTGACCCATCAAAACTAAATTCGAATGTTTATCCATAGCCAATTTTAATCCGTTGCTGATGGCATCAATGAATCGCATTTCTATTTTATTTCCTGAACGTGCAACAGAATCAGAAAGTGTAAATGATTCATACACCTCACCCAATTCCTTCGTTGTGTCTGGCTTTGGGTTTAGCTCCGCGAAAGCAATTTCCAAACCGTCTTCAATTTCACGTTTAATAAGCGCCTTATTTTTTTCAATGAGTTCATCCGTGAGCACTCCCTCGCTTATTAAAAATTTTTCGAAAGTAATTACCGGATCTTTTCTTCCCCAAATATCGAATAATTCTTGCGGAACATATTTCGTACCACTAGCCTCCTCATGTCCCCGCATTCTAAACGTAACACACTCCAAAAGTACCGGTCTTGGATTTTCACGAATATCTTCCGCAAGATTCTTAAGCGTTTCATAAACTTTTATTACATTGTTGCCGTCTACTGTTATTCCTTCAATTCCATATCCTATGGCTTTATCAGCAAAAGATTTACATCTGAATTGTTCGTTGCTGGGGGTGCTCAATCCATAACCATTATTCTCAACCACAAAAATAACAGGCAAATCCCAAACGGCAGCCGTATTGATGCTTTCGTGAAAATCTCCTTCGCTAGCACCTCCATCTCCGGTAAAAACAACGGTTACTTTTTTTTCACTTTTTAATTTGTTTGCGAGTGCTATCCCGTCTGCAACGCCCATCTGCGGACCGAGATGCGAAATCATGCCAACAATTTTATATTCCTGAGTACCGAAATGGAAAGACCTGTCGCGTCCTTTAGTGAAACCACCCGGCTTACCCTGAAATTGAGAGAACAAACGGCTTAGGGGAATACCACGCGTAGTAAAAACACCCAGATTTCTGTGCATGGGTAAAATATATTCTTCGCTGCTTAACGCATAAGCCACACCGACCGAAATAGCTTCCTGACCAATACCACTGAACCATTTAGCAATTCTACCCTGACGGAGCAAGAGAAGCATTTTCTCCTCTATCATCCGTGGTTTTAATATATTGATGTAAAGTTCAAGAAGCGTATTGTCTTTGTGCTTTTTGCGGTCGAACTTCACCGGCATTTCTGCAGTAATCATTTTATTTTTTATTTTGTATTTCCGATTAAAACTGTGAATCCAAATCCAAAGGTAAACCAACT
>CALMND010000287.1 GCA_937868565.1 uncultured Bacteroidota bacterium
AATGTATTTATGGCCGGTTACACGAATCCGAGTACAAGCACACTTATCGCTACCATTGGAGCTCATCAATCCACCAATATTGGTTCCTTATACTCCTACGACGGGTTCCTGGTTAAATTTGACGCACATGGCGTAAGGCAATGGGGTACTTATTGCGGTGGGCTTGGCAATGATTTTATAAATGCATGTGCAACAGATCCTTCTGGAAATGTTTTTGTGGCAGGGAATACAAATTCCACTACAACATCAAATATTTCCACACTAGGCAGTCATCAGAGCAACTGGAATGGTAATAGCGATGCGTTCTTGGTAAAATTTGACAACAATGGGCTAAGATTATGGGGCACTTATTATGGTGGATCTTCTAATGATTATGGTACTGCTTGCACAACAGATCTTAGTGGAAACGTATACATGTGCGGGACTGCTGGTGCATACGCAAATACAATTATTGCTACACCCGGAAGTCATCAGGCTGCAGCCGCGCTTTCTGATGGATATTTAGTAAAATTCGATGCCAACGGCGTGCGGCAATGGGGAACATATTATGGCGCTTCCTCCGCGGCAAGTGGCGGCCTGTCACCAAATGCCTGCTGCACAGATCCTGCAGGCAATGTGGTTATTGGCGGTACTTATTTTGGCTCAGCTACAAATACATCAGTGGCCACGCCCGGAAGCCATCAGCCTGCCTTCGGCGGCACAATCACGAGTCAGGGGTCGGATGCATTCCTAGCTAAATTTAATAGCAGCGGTGTCAGGCAATGGGGCACCTATTATGGTAGTCAGGGAAACGAACAGGGCCGGGTATGTGTTGCTGATGGAGTCGGAAATATTTATTTATCAGGATATGCCGAGAACAATGTAGCTACGGGATCGATTATCGCTACGCCCGCCTGTCATCAGTACACAAATCAGGGAGGGGATGATGGATTTCTGGCAAAGTTCGCGCCATCAGGTGTAAGGCTTTGGGGAACCTATTACGGTGGAAACCAGCAGGACAGAATCCAGTCATGCGTGATTGATGCGTCTGACAATGTCTACATTGCCGGTTATACTCAATCCTTTGCAGTTAATTTTGTAGTTACCGGTACTGCAATCGCTACTTCGGGTTGTTACCAAGATACCCTTGGCGGTTTGTATCAGGGTACCGGACTTTTGCAGGCGGATGCCTTCTTAGTAAGATTTAATCCAGGCGGAACAAGGCAGTGGGGAACCTATTACGGTGGAGCTTCAAGCGATGCGGGAAACGGCTGTGCCACTGATCTATTCGGGCATGTTTACCTGTGTGGGTTTACAGGAACAGGAACTAGTACCGTGATCGCAACTACAGGAAGTCATCAAAGTACACTTTCTCTAGGTACAAACGATGCTTTCTTAGTAAAGTTCGATCAATGCACCTCTCCTCCTACTCAACCCTTATCCTTTTCAGGCACTTCATTAATCTGTGCGGGAAGTCCTGCCACCTTTTCTACTCCCTTAGCGTATGCAGCAAATTATTATACTTTAAGCCTGCCTGGAGGAATTTCAAGTACAAGTAATACAAATAGTATTACGGTAATACCAGTATCATCGGGGATCTTTACTCTTGTTGCAAGCAATGCCTGCGGCGTTTCTCAACAACAAACGTTAAATATCACGGTTAATCCATCTCCAACAGTCGTTATTAATTCGGGGCAAATATGCGTTGGGCAATCATTTTCATTTGTTGTGAGTGGCGCCAATACTTACACTTTTTCAAGCACCCAGGTAGTAACACCGGCTGTTACTACCACCTATAGTGTGACCGGAACAAATACCCAGGGATGCACCAATAGTGCATCGAGCACAATATTGGTTAACCCAAATCCAATTATTTCGGTAAACAGTGGCTCCATTTGTTTTGGTGATACATTTACCATTAACCCTTCAGGTGCCGCCACTTATACCATTCAGGGTGGCAGCTCTGTCGTGAGCCCTACAACTACCAGCAATTACAGCGTTGCAGGAAGTAGTGCAGCAGGTTGCGTAAGTTCTAATGCGGCCACTGCAATTGTTAGTGTAAACCAATTGCCTACAATAACTGCGTCCACCACAAATAGTGTATTATGTGCAGGCGAAGAGGCAACCTTAACCGCTTCTGGTGCGCTCAATTACACCTTCACTCCCGGCGGTGCCAGCAGCTATATTATCATTTCACCAAGCATCACAACTACTTATTCTCTTACAGGTACACATGCCAACGGCTGTTCAAAAACCGAAATAGTAACTCAAAATGTAAGCCCATGCACCAGCCTTTCACAATTATCAACGTTTAATACTCAAGTTTCGGTTTACCCCAACCCAACAAATGGAGAATTTATAATTGATACACCAAGCGAAACAGACGTTACAATTATGAATGCTCTAGGCCAAATTATTAAACAACATCACTTAATTAAAGGTCAAAATAAAATTGATTTAATCGAACAACCTAATGGGATTTATTTGGTGCTGTTGAAACTACAAGGCAAATTAATTAGAACGGAGAAAATTGTGAAGGGGGATTAAGACCGAAGCTACCCAACGAGATGTCCCACTGAGCAAGCGATAGCCTGGGAAGTGGCCGGACTGGGGAAAAGTTAAGAAAGAAGGGACAAAAGGGACTTAAGAGACTCTAGGGACAAAAGGGACTTAAGAGACTCAAGGGACAGAAGGGACTTAAGGGAGTCACGACTAAAATATAAAACACAAAAAAACTAGCATATAAACACAAACCATGAAAAACAAAAAAACACAATTCTTATCACTACTCTTGATAAATCTTGGATTCATGAATATCCAGGCTCAGCAAGCTGTTGTGGCTTCAGGTGGGGATGCCACCGGCAAAACCGGTTCAGCCGCATATTCCTTTGGGCAATTAATTTACACCGACGGTGACAGTCAAATAAAAGAAGGCGTACAACATGCTTATGAAATTTATTCTTTGGGAACCGAAGATAGAAAAAATCAATTCGGCATAACGGTTTATTCCAACCCAATTTCTGAGGATTTAAAATTTAAAATAGAACGTTTAGAAGATGGAATGCAGTACCAACTAATAGACATACAGGGTACAGTTTTAGAAAATAAAAAGATAAGCGGTTCAGAAAACTCTGTTCAAATGAACAATCTGGCACGTGGAACTTATTTTTTGAAAATAACCAATTCAAACATAGCACTTAAAACTTTAAAAATCATTAAAAATTAATTCTCCATCAGTTCGAGCGAAGTCCGATAAACATCGGACGAGAACTGACGGGAATTTATTAAAAGTAACCTTAACATTTAAAACAAAACCAATGAAAAAAATAATCACCCTCTTAGCCATTGCACTTACAACAACAGTATTTGCACAGGCGCCACAAAAAATGAGTTATCAGGCTGTTATTCGTAATAGCCAAAACCAATTATTAACTTCAGCCAAAGTTGGCATGCAAATCAGTGTTTTGCAAGGCTCCGCCGATGGCAAAGCGGTTTATGTGGAAACACAAAACAAATCTACGAACACTAACGGTTTGGTAAGTTTAGAAATTGGAATGGGAAAAGCCACCACCGGAACTTTCTCTGAAATTAATTGGGCTGAAGGTCCTTATTTTATTAAAACCGAAACCGACCCAAATGGCGGTAACGCCTACTCCATCATCGGTACAACAGAATTAATGAGTGTACCCTATGCCCTGTTTGCTGCCAATGTGGGAAACAACACAGGAGCTAAGGGTGGAAAAGATGATGATAAAGACAAAGACGATGACTGCTGCTGCTTTAAACATTATTTGGGCGAAGATTTTGGTGGTGGAATTATTTTTAACATTTACAAAGGCAGCGATGGTAAAGAGCACGGTTTGATTGTAGCGAAAACGGAAACCCTTGTGATATGGAATAATACGGATACAATTTTAGGTGCAAATAGCACCTTTGATGGTGTATACAATACCGCTAAAATGGGTGCCGGTGGGAATAGTCCGGCATTCAATTATGTTACCAGTCTTGGGCAGGGTTGGTATATACCGGCAATTGACGAACTAGTCATTTTATATCAAAGTCGATTTTATGTTAATAAGGCGTTAAAGGCTGGTAGTCATCCTTTGGTCTCTGGGAAAAACACGCCGTTCGTAAACGGAAATTATTCGTTTCCTTACGCATCAAGTACAGAAGAGGATATTTATAGTGCACAAAATTCCTACGGATATGTTTGGGTATTTGACATGGTTGGCTATAATACGCCTACACAAATAGCAGGTCCAACAACTTATAACAACCAAAGTAATACGAAAATTAATTATTATTTATTTCGAGCAATCAAATCCTTTTAAATCACGTTTTTAACGGCACTAAGACAGATAGTTCGTCTTTTCCAAAGGCTTCAACTGTATAATTGCGGTTAAATCAAGTGCCAGATTAATCTGCAATGCGACTTACTCATGCCTAAAATATTAACCGGCCAATAATACTATAATCGAAATTATCGCCGATTACTAGCAGGTGTTTTAACAGAAAGTACATGAGGCTTAGTTACCGGTCTCATTCGGTGGAGAGATATTCTCAGGATTAGCTGAAGTATCGCCCGTTGCTGTATCTTCCGGATTAACAGTCGTTTCATCCTTGCCAGGATTCTCAACCGCCTCATCCTCTTCATGATCAATTTTTGTTATTGCAGCAATGTCATCATTATCCTAAATGTTTATCAAACGAACACCCTGAGTGGCTCTTCCCATTACACGCATATCGGATACATTCATACTAATGGTAATTCAGGTAATCCCAGCTTTTACCACAATTGTTTTCTTTACAATGGCTATTCCGTATGAGCTGTCGAGGCTTTTAAAACAACTTTGAAAGCTCACATAGAGAATTATTGGCAATTTTTATCTATACGCCAAAAACAAAGCAATGGGCCCTGCAAAAATAAAAATGTAGAAAAGTACAACCAGGATTTTTTTGAGTACGTTTAAATCCAATGCCAGATTTACCTGCAACACCGTTTGCACATGTTGAATGATAATTGGTTCAATAATACTGTAATCATATTTACCGGCTATTATACCAACATATTTTTTTGGGAAAGATAAAAGCAAACAATCGCGAATAAGCCAATAATTTTTATCGGGTAAATTATCGTAATCCGTATGGTAATTTACCTTTTCTTGTTTTAGATAATCACGTATTTTTTGAAGTTTGTTTTCATTAAACAACTCTACACAAATAATCACCGGAATAATAATTAAAACGAAACTTTGTAAAAACACAAACAACAATAACAAAGCAATAACCGAAATTATTCCAAAAGCCAAACGAATAACATGATTCTCCTTAAAGAAAAGAGTCTCCATTAACCTGCCACCATCCAGAGGATGAAAAGGAAGACAATTTAAAAGATTTATGACCAAAAAGGTGTTAGATAGCATAGTTAGTGTTTCGTTATGCAAATCTCTATTATAGAAAAAAAGCAAACAACCTATTAAAATGCCGGGTACAGGTCCCGCTAAAATAATTAAACTCAGTTGGCCTTGTGATACCTGCTGCTTCGAACCGGAAGTATATGCGCCAAGCAAGGGAATAATAAAAATCTTAACATTACTATAATTAAATAATTTCATCATCGCAAAATGCCCCATTTCGTGCACAATTATTACTAGCAATATCGCCGCAATGTAAGCCAGATTTCTATCGAAGATAAAATAAAACAACAGTGCGTAAATGAAAAGGCTTATCAATGAACGCATAAGCGCGTTTTGTTGCCTCTCTACCAAAACAGGCTTTCTAGGGTATAAGTGGCTTGAATTATCGGGTTCAAATTTGGTTTCTTGCTCTGTAGTAAAATCGCTCACCTTAGATTTGTTTTCTGTTGTACAAATGAAATAATAAATATATGGAACTTAAAAAGAGAAAAAAAGCGCAGGTTTGATGTAAGGCACCC
>CALMND010000288.1 GCA_937868565.1 uncultured Bacteroidota bacterium
ATGGCCGGAATCACAACAAGCCTTTTTATAAAAACGCAACAGTAAAACATGAAGGAAAAAACCATCATTTCGACCGCAACACTTGCAACCTCTCTGATGATGTATTTCTACGCAAAGAGCGCACAAAAAGACGCTGTTCCGTATGTAATGATAGGAGGCTTTATGGGAGCCGTCATAGGGGAGAGCATTATCGAATTTATTAACAAAACAAAAAAAAAGTAAGTATGGCAATGACAATTGAAAACAACGGAGCAAACATTAAAGTAACTGAGAACGGAGTATCTCGTTACATTTTTAAAGAACAAATTCGTGAGATTGAAGTTCTGAGAGGAACAATCATCCGAATTGATATCGGGCAAGGTGCATTAAGAAATCTATTCGTAGATCAAGCCAATGTTACCGCACCGATCTCAAACTCGGTAACCGATTTAAGAGACCAAATTATCGCCATGTTGGAGCCGGTTGCAAGCAACAACGATGCCAACGAAGCGCTTGAGATTGCTGCATTAAACGGTATTGCAACCACAATGACCAATTTGCAAAGCAAGGTAAACTCCTTGGACAGCAAAGTGTTTTTTGAGCCAAAAATTGTGGATGAAAGTGATGCCAATGTGGTATACAACGGTTATGCTCTTCCGGGAGCCTTACCTGAACAATCTGTTTGGGCAATTCAAAAAGTGAGTTTCCGTGATGGATTGTACACTTATGAGTGGGCTAGTGGCAATAAGGACTTTGACAAAAAATGGTCTGACAGAACCACATTGATCTATAGCTAATCAATGAAGACACCAATCACATATTACGGTGGGAAACAAACCCTTCTTAAATACCTGTTACCATTGATTCCCACACACCGTTTATATTGTGAACCCTTCTTTGGGGGTGGCGCTGTATTCTTTGCAAAACCGAAATCAGAAGTTGAAGTGATAAATGATATCAATGGAGAGATTATAAACTTCTTCAAAGTATTAAAATCAAACTTCGCGGAATTGCAAAAGGAAATCAGAGCCACCCTTCATAGTAGGGAACTCTATAAAAAAGCAATGGTAGTATATGCGCACCCCGATTTGTTTTCGGATGTAAAAAGAGCATGGGCGCTTTGGGTACTTACCAATCAAGGCTTTGCAGGTATGATTGGCTCATGGGGTTTTGGAAAGGATGATGCCAAGGAAGCATCACTGGCCGTTAAACGAGAAAATTTCACCAAAGATTATGAAGCCCGCTTAGTTCGTGTACAGGTAGAAAATAATAATGCTTTAAAAGTAATACAACGCTGCGATGACAAAGAAACATTTATCTATGCCGATCCACCCTATATTGGTTCGGATCAGGGGCATTACAAGGG
This sequence comes from uncultured Bacteroidota bacterium, assembly GCA_937868565.1. Taxonomy (GTDB): domain Bacteria; phylum Bacteroidota; class Bacteroidia; order B-17B0; family Aurantibacillaceae; genus Aurantibacillus. Next base: position 1,346 of record CALMND010000288.1, read on the forward strand.
TTATTCGGAAAACGATTACAGAGAACTACTCGATGCGCTGGCCAAGGTAAAGGGTAAATTCCTACTTAGTTCTTACCCGTCAAAAATTCTACAAACCTATATCAGAAAGTATAAGTGGCGAGTTCAAAAAATTACAAAAAGTGTAGCAGTCACTAAACACACCGATAAAGTGAAAACGGAAATGATAGTGATGAATTACGACCCAAGTAAAATCAAGCCATTTATTCATTCGCTAAGTGCCAAAGATTCTAAAGAACTCAAAGTAATATTCAATCAACTCAATAAATTAAAACTAAAGGCAGCATGAAAATCACAACCAAAAATTATTTCAAGGCAATTGCTGAGGTTGGTGTAGAGAACTTACCGGCTGCCTTAAAAAAGTCGCACGACCTTATAGAAGAACGCACAAGTAAAGGAGCTGACTGGAGTGTTTACGAACATGATGCTGAAGTGAGAAGAGTGTTTGATTTAACCTTTGAGAAGCTGTTCGAATTCATTGATCAAAAGGATGGATTGGCTGGTTTAGATGGGAATCCGGATATTGAAAGAGCAAAGAAGGATGCTGCCGGGTATAAAAAACTTTCGCTTGATCAATTAAAAATGATTTACCGAATGGAGCAAGATGCTGAATTGGAAGATGGCTTAACGGAAGAGATAAAAATAAGAAAGGCGGCACTAGAGAAAGCCATTGCAGAAAAGGAGGGCAAGTCTATGTTGAATACAAGTAAAGCAAAAAACAAGTATTCGGAAATTGCTCTGGAGGTAAAATTCATTTTACGTTTTCTTGATTTTCACGACAAGGTGCTTTACAAAAACACCATAGGTATTTTTATTGATGATTTACAAAAAGCCATCACTGAAAAAAAGATCACTAAGAAGTCTCTTGTAGCAAAGGAAATCATGGAGATGCAGGATTCTGCATTGCGAGCATTCAACAGTATGCGCAATGCAAAGCATTTTATGCTCCGTGCTGAAATTATCAAAAAACTAAAAGCCATTGTTGAGAAATACGAAAACTCCTATGATGACATTGATGAAAGTTATGCCAAAGCCAAAAAGGAAAAGAAGAATTTAAACGGGCTGAATCGCGCTCCAGTAAATGTGATGGCCAGCACCGATTTTACAAAGCTACAATTCAACACGCTTGGCTTCAGTGGAAAGTGGTTAAACTTTATTGGCGATCCTGCACCGGGCTTTACAGCGATGGTGTTTGGCATGCCGAAAATGGGAAAGAGTTATCTGAGCGTAGATTTTGCGGGTTATTTAGCCCGTCATCATGGAAAGGTGTTGTATGTTGCAAAAGAAGAGAAACTTGATGCCACACTTCAGAAAAAATTAAAAGACAAGGATGTGGCGCATGAGAACTTATTCGTTTCAGATGCTTTGCCGAGTGATCTTTCTCCTTATGAGTTTGTATTCCTGGACTCGGTCAATAAAATTGGTCTTACACCTAAAGACCTAGAAAACCTCAAAGTAAATAACAAAGGCAAATCTTTTATCTATATTTTTCAAGCCACCAAGGGAGGAAAGTTTAAAGGTAATAATGAATTCCAGCATGATGTGGATGTGGTGATTGAAATACCGGAGCAAGGCAAAGCCACGCAGTACGGGCGATTTAATCAAGGTGGTGAAATGAATATTTTCGAAGCCTCTAATGAGTTGTCGGGAGTTAAACAGAGTGAATTGGAAATTGAAGGAGAACTTCCTGTGCCATTAGGTGAACTTTTTATTTATGTAAAACATAAAGGCGAAAAGGAAGAGGCCATCATTTCAATTTTGGATACAGATACAGAACGTGTTATTTCAGAAGTAAAAAAAATCGTACTCGAAATTGTCAAAAAGAAAAAGCTAAACATTAAAGTGCTTGAGCTTGAACATGCATACAATGATTCGGATAATGTCGATACAGGTGTTGCTTATTTTAGCATCAAACTGTCCGGAGTAAAAGCCGATTTGAAGAAGATAGCTGGGGAGGGCAAGACCATAGAATACGACTGGGATTCAGGTTTGGCAGGTGGTAAAAGGGATAAAAAGAACTTGGACGTTCAAAAGAAAGTATCGAACGTAGACAGTATGAAAAAGAAGTCAAACCAAGAACAGGACTGGACGCAGCGTCCGGAACTGCACCCGATTGAACGCTCGCACCTGATGCGAATCAAAAACCTCTACGAAGAAGGCGATATGAAAGAAGCCATGCGCCAAGCCGCCTTTTTAGATACCTTTTTACGAGAGATGATTCCTCCTAAAATGTGGCTAGAAATGGGCGGAGAAATCACCGAATCAGGAAAAGAAAAACTCAAACTCCCATCTGACTTCGCCAATCGACCTGATGATTTAAACCCGAAGTTCATTTTCAGCACCACTGCAACAGCCTTGTTGGTAGAAGCTTTGAAAGGCGGCTTTGACCTTAAATATTTAGTCCGGCTGGAACTTGCAAACCGGGGAGTAGATGATAAAGGCAATTGGGTGGGCTTTGAGAAAGCCAAGGAATTGCATAAAGTAAAGAAGTAGAATTAACGGACTAATAGAGCAAAGGCGGGGGAGACTCCGCCTTTGGTCGTTCTTTGAAATGATGAAAGTTTGAAAAAATATTTTTGTTGCAGCAAATTAGATATTATCTTTATTGAAACCCGATTGTATCCCATGCAAACTTCTATAAAGCAAAGTGAACTTGAGCAAAAGATTGAATCAATCTTTCAAAAAATATTTGCTCTTGAAAAGAGAAAGAACCTTGGTTTATTTGGTATGGTTGCACACTATGCCTATGAGCAAAATATGAAAGCGCTTCACATGAAAGAATTAAAAGAGCAGATCTATTCATGTAAAGAGGGTATGCAAGAGGTTTATGGAAGAAGGCTAGTACAGGAGATAGATGCGCTGCCAGTTAAGTATAGAAAGTTAGGGCGTTTGCATTCTAAAAGGCGTTTGAAAATTGCCAAGAAATAAAATTTAAATAGAGTTTAAAAGTGAAAGGCACTAAAAATATCAAACGACTCCTTTTGTCTGGACTGCTTTTGTTTTTACAATTGGTGGCCTACGCCCAAGATGATTTTATTAAAATGATGAATGATACAATCCATTCTATTAAGTATGTATTTGAAGCAAGGATTGATTCGGTTCAAACTTTTGCAGGCGATGAGGCAGGGAACAAGGTTCAATATGGCAGTGCGAATTGGGATCGGGGTATTGGTAATTTTGATATCAAAAATGGAAGGCAGCTAATGGCCTACAGCAAAGTATGGATTACCATTGCTCAAGTTTATAAAGGCAAACTACCCAAGAAGATGGTCGTTCTGCTACCACAAGAAAATACTACAGTTATTGCTCAAGTAACACCCAAAGGTGATACTGTGCTAAGTTATATGCAAGTTCATTCTAGTCACGGCAACAATGAATCAACATTGCTGCCTTCTAAATCTTACCCAATCTACCGAATGTATTGGTGTTATGATGTTGTTAAACAAAAACATAAAAATGAATACGCACTTATGACCTTTCTGCACATGCCGCTCCGAATTCAAGCTTTCATTCCTAATAACGACGGCTCAGGAAGAAATGGAATTATTTATACGATGATTGGTGATAGGATTTTTGAAAGGCAGGAGGAGTTTGAACTTTATTTGCGAGGTGTTGGTGATTTGAAATTCAAGTAAGTTTGTAAAACGGCAACATTTATCAATTATCAAAATAATTATAAGTTAGAAAAATTAAAACATGAGGCAATTCAGTGAAATTGAAAAAAAGATTCTAGAAGCCATTTGTGCTGGAAGCAATCAAATGGCTAATTTGGTATGTCTTTTTTTAGATAATGAAACGGTTAGAATTAGCAAGGCGAATGACGCTTCACCAATGGCTATTTTTATTGACTTAAAAAAGTTTGAAGGCGAAGAGATTGTAAATCGTGCTTATAGTATTACGGAAAAAATAGTAGTAATTGTAAATCTTTTAAAGTACTTAGAAGCAAATTCCTTAATTACATATTTTCTCCCATCTCATGGCCGAGTATTTTCCGGCAATTATACAAGAACCCAAGAGCTTTACGACTATTGGCAAAATCATAAAAGTGAGTATACGGAGTGGCCATTCACTGATGAAAAAACACAAACCTATATTATTGAAAATACCGATTACATAATTTTGCCCACTGAAGAACTCAGAGTCTACCTTCAAAACAAATACAAATCGAAAGAGGAGACAAGGCATCAAAATCAAATGATTGCTACATGGGCAGCAATAGCAGTTTCTTTATTTTTAGGATTGTTTGGGATCTATCAAAATACCGGCACGAAGACTCAGGAAATTATTCTAGAAAAAAATCAAAAGAAAGAGCTCTTTGAAATTATTTCAGCGAAGAAGATAAACCACAAGGACTCGGCAATTAAGCCGACTATTGGAATTTCTAAAAATAGTTGCGGCAAAAGCTCAGAGAATAACAAAAAATAGGACTTGACTAATTAATCTTTAAAAAAATGTCACTCCCAATTATACTTGATAAATCGGCATTCCAATCACTCTCTTACAAAGAAATGATACTGCTCACCAATTATTATCTCCATAATATTACCCCCTT
>CALMND010000289.1 GCA_937868565.1 uncultured Bacteroidota bacterium
TTTCCCTCTTAAATTCTTCTTCCGCCAAATGTAGCCTCGAGAGCTTTTTTATGCCAATTACACTTTTTATTTTTTCACCGTATTGTTTGAACAAATCTAATTCCGCTTGTTTAGATTGTATTTCCAACAGGTACAATTCTTCAGCGTCTTTTTCGGTTAAATTTTCGTATTTCTTTTTATAACTCTGCCTTAAATTTTTTCTTACGGCTTTTACCTTATCATTATACTCATTGTAAATGGGCCAAAACTTCTCAGACTCACCGGCAGTAAGTTCCGTTTTTTTGGAAATAAAAGAAACACGTAGGGCTTCAATCTTGTCCTTATCCCCTTGTGCCAATAAGGTGTTTGAACAATAAATCAAAAAGAACAAAAGTGCTATATTTAAAAAACGCTTCATTATATCTCATCCAATAAATCATCCACCAACACTTGTTTTAAACTACTATCTTCATTTCTAGAAGAAGTTTTATCATTTTTGTTTTGAAGTTTTTTTTCCAGACTTTTTGAATTCACTAATTCATATAACTCATCGTCGTCCAGATTCTCAAGATTTTTGGTTTTAACCAGTTCCAGCTTGTCAACACAGGCCAAAGTGCCGCAATCGGCAGTTTCAGCAGGTTTAAAGTAGGCGTTATAAATCCAAAGACCAATGGTAATAACCAATAAAGCTGCCATTGCATAAGAGGCTCTTGGAAAAAGAATAGAAATGATTCTTGAAGGTTGGTGTTCCTTCAACATGGCATTTAAACGCTCGGCATTTTCAGAAAAATAATTTTCTTCAACTACGAAATAATTTGCTTTCGAAATGGATTTTAAATTATCACACGAGTACAATTCTTCCTTATTGCCAGCCCAAATTTTTGCCAATTCACTCATTTCAGATTCTTCAAAATAATTTAATGGCACATCAAATCCTGTTTTTTTACTTATTGCACGTAATTCGGCATAATCAACAAGTTCCAAACCAATTTCTGACGAATTAAAATAATTTTCAGGAAGAATAAAGCCACTCTCTCCCTTCAATTTTAATAGCACTGGACAATTTTTATGTTCTTCTTCCCACTCGATTTTATTTAAAATGGAAGAAGCCGACTTTTGAAAATAGCCATCCGGCAAGGCAAAATTACTTGACCCTTCGTTATTTGGAATATTTTCGCTCTCAGTCATTCTACAAGGTTTAGACCTGTTTTTTCATAAAAAGTTTAAGTGCTCACTAAAAATTCTTCAATCTTCTTTGCTGCTATGTGATAACTGGCCTTCAACGCTCCCACCGAAGTTTCTAATATCTCCGACATTTGCTCATAGGGCGTTTCATCGTAATAACGCATATTAAAAACTATTCTTTGTTTTTCCGGCAAAGTTAAAATAGCCTGCTGGAGTTTTAATTGAATTTCATCACCTTTAAAATAATTATCACTTTCAAGGCTCTTACTCAATTGGTACTCAATTGGATGAATAGAAGAAATCTGCATCCTTTGCTTCTGTTTCAAAAGCGTTAAAGCCTCATTGGTAGCAATTCTATACATCCAGGTATATAACTGACTTTCCTCCTTGAAGTTTTCCAATCCTTTCCAAATCTTTATAAAAGTGTTTTGTAATACATCATCGCTATCATCATGTCCAATCACTATTTTCCGGATGTGCCAGTATAGTCTTTGCTGGTATTTGGCTATCAAATGACTCAAAGCAGCGTTACGCGATTTTTCATCACGAAACAGTGTCAATATCACACTATCTTCAACCTGAGCCATCAATTTTTTTAATTAGACGTAAAAATAAAGTAAAAGTTTAATTTGTTAGAAAATTCCTTTTAGAACTAATTCCCTGCCTATACGGCCTCCACAATTATGTTTTGTGCCACTTTAGGGCTCACAAGCACTTCCCTTTTATTGCAAGTTATTACAAGCGATTGATCAAACTCCTCTACATTTTCAACACGAAGTTGCTCTCCTATAAGTAAACGGTGCCTTTCGAGGTATTTAAGAAAGGTGGTGGAATGGTCAGAAACGCCCGTTATCGTATAAGCAGCTTTGGGCTTGGCTTCGGCCAGGCTAATAAAATTTGTTTTTTTGAATTTACCCTTTTCATCCGGAATTGGGTCGCCATGCGGGTCATAAATCGGGTTTCCCAATATTTTAGACAACTTGCCAATTAACTTATCGTTTTTAATGTGTTCCAACTCTTCTGCAATTTCGTGTACCTCATCCCAGCCAAAACCAAGCTCTTTGGCCAGGTATGTTTCCCATATTCTATGCCTTCTTACAATAGTTAAGGCGAGTTTTGCGCCGGCAGTTGTTAGCCTGGTACCATAAGATTTTTCATAAATAACATATTTTAATTCATGCAATTTTCTCAGCCCTTCGGTTACCGAAGCCGGCCTGATATTTAATTTCTCAGCCAACTGAAAATTACCCACAATCGCTTTATTATCTGCCGAAAGATGATAAATATTCTTTAAATAGTTCTCAACGGTTTCCTGTCTCATAAATTAATTATTAGGTATGCCAAATTTAATAATTAATATTTACAATAATAAGCTCAACTTTGGCCGTCAATTTATCATGAAAAGAAAAATTATATACCTGCTTTCAGTACTTATAATAGTAGCAGCTTGCAAAAAAATTCTTCCGAAAGCCACACCGGATGATGAATTGCTGGACGGGCCGGTTGAGGGCCTCTCTACGGGGGAAACAAAACAATTTCTTGCAGGCGACATTGCTTTTAATTCCGAAGTATTTACAGATGAAACAGGGCTTGGTCCTGTTTTTGTGGCCAATTCCTGTGGAAGCTGCCATGCCGGCGATGGCAAAGGACACCCGTTTACCACACTTACACGATTTGGGCAAACAGACACCAGTGGCAATAAGTACCTGCATCTTGGCGGACCCCAATTGCAAAACAGGGCTATCCCAGGATATACACCCGAATCGCTTCCGGCAAATGTTGGTTTCGTAAAAATACTACCACCGGCCAATACCGGGCTTGGTTACCTTGATGCTGTTAGTGATGCAGATATTTTAAACATGGCCGACCCTCTGGATCAGAATGGTGATGGAATCTCCGGAATTCCAAACTGGGTTAAGGTTCCGGCATATTGCCAGTTAAGAGCCGGAGCCATCACCAAAAACGGTAAACACATTGGTCGTTTTGGCAAAAAAGGAGCTGCCTACGACCTGCTGCAACAAACAGCAAATGCCTACAGTCAGGATATGGGAATTAACTCCAGCTACGAGCCATACGACACCTATTCTGGACTTGAACAAGACCCAGAAGTTAGCAACGAAACCGTGAACGCTGTTGTTTTTTATCTTAAAACCCTTAAAGCTCCCAGTCAAAGAAATCAAAAAGAAGCCGATGTGGTTGCTGGTAAACAGCTATTCATTTCAGCGGGTTGCGAAAAATGTCACCGTTCAGAACTAAAAACAGGTCCGTCTAACATTAACGTTCTCGCAAACAAGGTTTTTTATCCGTACACTGATCTTTTATTACACGATATGGGTTCCGCCCTTGACGATCATTACACCGAAGGCTCGGCCACCACCGCCGAATGGCGCACGCCAGCCTTGTGGGGACTTGGCTTGTCTAAAAACTCGCAGGGAGGCAACTATTTTTTAATGCACGATGGCAGGGCAAAATCCATTCGCGAGGCGATTTTGTTACACGGTGGTGAAGGTCAAAACTCAACAAGTAATTTTAAAAACTTAAGCGAAAGCGAACAACAAAAACTCATCCGGTTTTTAGAAAGTTTATAATGAACAGAAAAGAATTTATTAAAACCTGTGGCTTTTCCTGCCTCTCCATTATTGGTGTTTCGGCTGTATTGCCTGCCTGTAAACCAACCAAATACGTGCAAGGCAAACAAATGGGTAATAAGTTAACCGTTGATAAAGCAGATTTTCTGAAAGATAAGAATGGCACAAAAAACAGACATTACATCATTGTTAAAACAGAAAGCCTGAATTATCCAATTGTGCTGTATCGCCTTTCAGATTCAGATTACCTGGCCTTGCTTTTGCAATGCACGCATCAAAATATGGAACTAAATGTGAATGGCGACCTGATTAGCTGTTCAGCCCACGGCAGCGAGTTTAATAACAAGGGTGAAGTTATGCAGGGTCCGGCAGAACAAGCGCTTAAACAGTTTCCAGTTACTCACGACAATGAAAAAATTTACATTCAACTCACATGAAAAAAATACTTAGCTTTTTAATTTTACTTGGTATTGGTCAAAAATTATACGCCCAGGACAGCGCTTTTGTAAAACGACTTCCGAAAGACACCAGTAAACTTAAAATGAATATGGATGCGGTATACAACCGTCCATTTTTGCAGGCTGGTAAATTGCCGGTGGCCCTTGGTGGTTATCTTGAAGCCAACAGCAGTTATTTTGTCAGCGATGGTATTTCAGAAGGGCTATCTTTTCAGCTCCCCCGCCTCACTATATTTATGTCATCCACAATAAAAAAGAGAATAAAATTTTTAACTGAAATTGAACTTGAAGAAGGCGGTAAAGAAATAAACATTGAATTTGCTTCAATGGACATCGAACTACATCCATTGCTTAATTTGCGTGGAGGTGTGATTATGAATCCAATTGGAGCCTTTAATCAAAATCATGACGGGCCAAAATGGGAATTTATAAGCCGTCCTCTTTCTGCCACAACAATTATTCCATCCACCTTTAGCAACGCCGGTTTGGGAATTTTTGGAAAATACGGGAGAAAAAAATTAATCTGGGCTTACGAACTTTATTTTACAAACGGCTTCGACGATAAAATTATTTCCAATCAGCAAAACAGAACCTGGTTACCTGCCAGCAAAACCAATCCCGAACGGTTTGAAGAAAGCTTTAATGGCATTCCACTTGTAACTGCAAAAACGGCCGTCCGCCACAGGAAAATCGGCGAACTTGGCATTTCTTGGATGGGCGGCGTGTACAACAAATTTGAGGAGGATGGTTTGGTTTTAGATAAAAAGAGAAGATTGGATTTATTGGCTGTTGATTTTAACTCAACACTTCCGGCAACCAAAACGTATATCAATGGCGAATGGGTTTGGGCCATGGCCGACATACCCGGCACCTACAGTCAACAATTCGGTAATAAATTGCATGGTGGATTTCTCGACATCGTTCAACCCATTTTGCAGAGAACCATATTGGGTTGGGACAACAGCACCCTGAATTTAGCACTCAGAGCTGAGTATGTGGACTACAACGTTGGCATTTTTAAAGAAACCAAAGGGAATATCTACGACCATGTTTATGCTCTTATACCTGGCATTAGTTTCAGGCCTTCACAACAAACCGTTATCCGGTTTAACTATCGTTACAGCTGGCAAAGAGATATTTTAGGAAACCCGGCGGCAAAAACCGGCGGCATACAGTTTGGCTTTTCAACTTATTTTTAAACAACCCGGCTACATTAAATCGGATTTGCAGATAAAAGGTAATTTCAATTGTTGACATAACATCAAAAAATCAAACTTAGTTTTGTACATATTTTCGCTATTTAATCCCCTGAAACAAACTAAAAGTTTAATTTTGGCTCAATTAAATGAATCCTCTCGAAAAAATACGAAAACACGAAAACCTTCACATTGTATTTTGGCTGATAAAAGATACTTGTTGGATGCTGGAAATAAAATGGCTGGGGGCTCTGATGATTATACCAACTCTTTTGGTGGCCATCAATATTGTTTTTAAGACACGAAAATTAACAGATGTATATATTAATCTGGCCATTTTTTGTTGGATAAGCGCCAACAGCTACTGGATGTGTATGGAGTTCTTCTTCTATAATCATTATAAAAATTTGGCGGCAATACCCTTTGCCCTGGGCTTCATTTTTGTAGCCTTGTTTTACATTAAAAGTGCCCTGATTAAATCCACAGATTCTTCCGCGTCCAATCCTCAAACATAATACGTATTTCAAGGCATTCAAAAAAATTGAAAAAATGCCTTAATTCAGCTACATTTATCCCTCAAATTATCATTACATGATTGAAACCAAGCCATACCAAACTAAGCATAAAATCCGCATTGTAACCGCCGCTGCCCTTTTTGACGGGCACGACGCCGCCATTAACATTATGCGCCGAGTAATGCAAAGTACTGGTGCCGAAATTATACACCTGGGCCACGACCGCAGTGTGCGGGAAATTGTGGATTGTGCCATTCAAGAGGATGCCAATGCCATTGCCATTACCAGTTATCAGGGTGGACATAACGAGTATTTTAAATACATGTACGATTTGTTAAAAGAACGCGGTTGTGGCCACATTAAAATATTTGGCGGCGGTGGAGGCACCATTTTACCCTCTGAAATTGAAGACCTTCACAGCTATGGCATCACCCGCATCTATCATCCCGATGATGGCCGTTCAATGGGTCTTCAGGGGATGATTAACGACGTGTTAAAACAAAGCGATTATGCCACAGGTGCCAACCTTAATGGGGAGGCAAAACACTTAAAAGACAAAGACCACAAATCAATTGCCAAATTGATATCTGCCGCCGAAAATTTTAATGAAGAAAGCAAAGCTGTTCTGGATCCCATTCGCCTAGAAGCCAAAACCTCGAAAACACCGGTAATTGGAATAACGGGAACTGGTGGTGCTGGTAAATCTTCTTTGGTGGATGAATTAGTGCGTCGCTTTTTATTGGATTTTCCAGATAAAAAAATTGGTATTGTATCTGTTGACCCGAGCAAACGTAAAACCGGCGGAGCCTTGTTGGGCGATAGAATTCGTATGAACTCCATTAAAAACGAACGAGTTTATATGCGTTCACTGGCTACACGCCAAAGTAATCTCGCTTTAAGTAAGTATGTTCAGGATGCGATCGATATTTTAAAAGTGTCAGGATTTGATTTAGTAATTATTGAAACTGCGGGCATTGGTCAAAGTGACACTGAAATTATTGAACACAGTAACATGAGTTTATATATCATGACTCCCGAATTTGGCGCTGCTTCTCAACTTGAAAAAATTGACATGCTTGAGTTTGCAGATATTGTTGCCATTAATAAATTTGATAAACGCGGAGCTTTGGATGCCTTGCGTGATGTAAAAAAACAGTACAAACGCAATCACAATTTATGGGAAGCAAAAGATGAAGAGCTTCCAGTTTACGGAACCATTGCCTCGCAGTTTAATGACCCGGGAACTAATACCCTCTACAAGGCTTTAATGGACAAACTGGTTGAAAAAACAGGAACCAATCTCAAATCCAACTTTAAGATAACAAACGAAATGAGTGAGAAAATTTATATCATTCCACCCAACCGTACTCGTTACTTAAGTGAAATTTCAGAAGCCTCGCGCACGTATGATAAATGGGTGGAAGCACAATGTGAAATTGCAATAAGATTACAAAGCATTCGCAACACCATTGATACTTTAAATACTTCCAAAATAAATGACAGAGATCGGCTAATAAAAGCACTAGAGGAGCAATCCGAAATTATACAGCTTGACCTCGACCCTCGTAATTTAAGGACCCTCGAAACATTTGAAGACAAGAAAAAACAATATCAAAACGAATACTACATTTTTAAAGTTCGTGATAAAGAAATTAAAATAAAAACCCATT
>CALMND010000290.1 GCA_937868565.1 uncultured Bacteroidota bacterium
TTTTTTCAGCGTTTTACATTATAATTTAAAAAAAGAAATGAAAGTATCCATGTTCAAATGTAATCTGCCGAAAGAACTTTTGGCAGAGTATCCTGCAAAAAATCGTGAAGACGCTAAGATGATGGTGGTTGATCGCGCAACAGGAAAAATTACGTATAAAATATTTAAAGACATCATTAATTATTTTGACGATGGTGACGTGTTGATTTTAAATGATACAAAAGTGTTTCCTGCCCGTATGTATGGTAACAAGGAAAAAACAGGCGCTAAAATAGAAGTATTCTTACTCCGTGAATTAAATGCAGAAAGCCGTTTGTGGGACGTGTTGGTAGATCCCGCACGTAAAATAAGAATTGGCAATAAATTATATTTCGGCGAAGACGATAGTTTAGTGGCCGAAGTAATAGACAATACCACATCACGTGGCCGCACATTGCGCTTCTTGTACGACGGAAGTTATGAAGAGTTCAGAAAAATATTATACGATTTGGGTCAAACACCGCTTCCAAAGTATATTAAACGTGCTGCGGAACCTGAGGACATTGAAAGATACCAAACAGTATTTGCGAAGAACGAAGGAGCTGTTGCCGCACCTACAGCTGGATTGCACTTTAGTCGCGAATTATTAAAACGTTTAGAAATTAAAGGCGTGCAATTTGCGCCGCTTACCTTGCATATTGGATTAGGAACTTTTAGAACCGTTGAAGTGGAGGATTTAACCAAACACAAAACAGAAAGTGAAGAAGTATTAATTTCGAGCGACACCTGCAAAATTGTAAACTCTGCTAAAGAAAAAAAGAAAAAAGTTTGTGCCGTTGGTACAACAGCTATGAGAGCCATAGACACGTCGGTTTCAACCACCGGACGCTTAAATCCTTATGTGGGTTGGACAAATAAATTTATTTTTCCTCCTTACGATTTTAGTATTGCCAATTGTATGGTTACTAATTTTCACATGCCCGAAAGTACTTTGTTGATGATGGTAAGCGCTTTTGGTGGTTACGATTTAATTAACAAAGCCTATAAAGAAGCGATTAAAGAAAAATACCGTTTCTATTCTTATGGTGATGTGATGTTGATATTGTAGAAAGAAATTAGAATACATAAAAAAATCCTCCCTGTTTCGCAAGGAGGATTTTTTGTTTTGGTAGAGTTCAATTTTTAAACTGTTGAAACAGTGAAAGCGATCAGATTTTTAGCAAAGAATGCGCAAATAATTTTTGAGAATTCGTAGCTTTTTTTAGAAAAATTACGGAACAAATTTTACTCTGTGGCTTCAAGAAACTCTTGTGAGTAACGTTTTCTATATGTTTCCGTTTCGTAATATTAGCCAGGACAACCCTAAGTTTTTCGTTAACTAAAAGCAGGAATCCAACTACCACTGAACTACAAACTCGTGGATATGTTCGTCGTGCCGGACAATTTCAGTATAACTCGTATCTTTAACTATGCCCGATTTTCGTTTATATACAACTACTTTCTGTTTTCCATAGAAAATAGGGAAATAAGCCGATTCAGGATATTTAATGATGTCAAAATTAGTCGGAGCTTTAAACATGAGAGATCCTACTTCTTGTTTACTTCCGTTAAGTTGGCTCCCATTATTTATATTATTCCAGCCCTCAACAAACGCAAAATCATGAAAAATCCGAACGCTTATACTATCACTTGCAAAGCTACCAAATCCATTTGCTTTTAAACTCACAATTTTTATTGCCCACCCTGTTTGAAAAGGTGGAACATATATGAGTTTGACAGCAATACTTCCGTTAGTCTTGGGCAGCAGTTCATCATCTGGCCGTATACCACAGTAACCCTTATTTCTGACCGATTCTCCGTAAGCTTTGCTTACTCGTAAAACATAAGCATAATTGTCTCTTTTTTTTAGCTTAGCGTCGTTTATAAAACCTTCGCCCGTAGAATTCATGGTTACTTGCTTGAGTGTTTTACATCCATATTCATTTGTAACAGCATTCTGGCGAATTTCAACGAAAGCAATTTCACTTCCACCGATTTGTTGATCATAAAAGGGGTCATAAACAACAACTTTAATTTCAGTGGGTCTTTTTTTGCAGGTTAAACAAACTAAACATAGCACAAAAAATGAAAAATATTTTAGCAATTCTCTCATTGTAGAATAATTCTATCGGACTGGTTGTAGAGCAAAGGCTCTTATTTTTTCTGGTAGTTTTTAAAAATAAAAAAATTACGGAACAATTTTTATTCCGCTTTTGTAATACGTGGTAGAATAATTAAAATCATAATTTTTTCCATTGAATGTTTGTGTTTTTGAAGCAGTGGACATACATTTAAAAGTCAGTGTCGCATATGTGGTTGTGGAAACACTGCTTAAATTGGAAGGACTTATTGTGAGCACATTATTTTGAGTAAAACTGATGCTTTTCCCTAAGATGGTTAATTCCGTTATGGTTGTGTTTACCAGATTATTTAATGTAAAATTCACTCCCACTGATTTAGAAATTACCGAAGGGAACTGATCAATATTTGAAAAATCAGGGAAAAAACTTCCGCTATCGGTAAAAGTTGTTGCTGCAAAGGCGCTAGTGCCGGAGGCGCTTATCACCAGAGGCGTTGAATTAATACCTTCACCATAATAAGAATAAGCCGCTCCATTTCCCGAGGTTGTTTGTTTATCCAATTTAGTGTTATTTATTGTGACAGTGCCAACGTCGCTGTATGGTTGCCCAACGATTGAAACAACCGGGGAATTAAAAAAGTAAGCACTCCCAACTTGAATAAGAACTGTATTACTGGCCGCTGAGGGGGAATTATAAACCGATCTCTGAAAAATGAATCCCCCACTCAAACCATCATTGGCTGTTGTGGTGTTTGTGGTTGAACCTGAATTAGTAGTATTCGTCTTTTTTTTACACGATACGATAGTAAAAATAATTAAGCTTGCGAGGATGGTTTTTGAATATTTCATGGTTTCACCAATTTATCTCTATGATTTTAGTTTCGTTTGGATAAA
>CALMND010000291.1 GCA_937868565.1 uncultured Bacteroidota bacterium
CTCCTGTTGCATCAAATTTTAGAGATGGGTAGCCCATTTGAATAACACTCGACGGGGCAAGCGCCTTGTTATAAATATAGAACCTCGGCTCGGTTGGAGCAACCGGTTCTACAACCGGCAGGATTGTTACCTCTTTAGCTTGCCATTTGTTAAGAAATTCTATCTTTTGTAAAACATCTTTTTCACTAATGTCACCTGCTATTACAAGGTTAGTTACTGAAGGTGAGTAATAATTTGCATAGTACTCTTTAACGTCGGCTAATTCTACATTGTCAACTGATTTTGTAGTTGGCTGCATTCCCATAATGGTATTACCATACAAAGAATAAGTAAACATTTTTCCTGCAATAGCGTTTGCGTTAGTTTCTTCATCTTTTATATTTGCTTTGTATTGCTTTTTAGCCAGTTTAAAATCTTCTTCTCTAAAACCAGGATTTAGTAACTTTTCCTCCAATAACTTAAGAGTCGCATCAAGGTTCTTTTTCAAGCAGGAAATCCTAACGGTTGAACTTGACTTACCAGCGGAAAAACTAATATTACTTCCCAGTTTTTCCAGCTCAGCGGAGATTTGTTCTGTAGTAAAGTTTTTTGTCCCCTCATTCAACATATTGGCGGTCATTTCGGCAATGCCCAGTTTTTTTAATTTGTCGTTACCAAAAACCATACTACCTCCTTCAATTGTCATAATCATTGTTACCTCGGGTGTTTCGGCGTTACTTGTACCGATAACATTTAAACCATTTTTAAGTTTGAGAGTAAAATACTCTGGAACTTTTACTGATTTTGGAGTACCCGCAGTAGGTCTAGTTCCTCTTTCGAATTTATCAGGATTTGGATTATAGACTAAATCCTTATACTCTGGATTGGCAGGAAAAGTAAGTCCTGCATAAGGATTCACACTTTTAACTGAGTCCTTTTCTTCAATTAACGGATATGTGTTTAGTATCGCTGCTCCTGAACCTTTAATATATTTATTAAAAACCCTTGAAATATCTTCCTTAGTGACTCTACTATAACGATCTAATTCATCTGAAATTGTAAAGGACTTGCCTAATAAGCGCTCCCATTCAGATATCACTAAATTTTTATCTGATACTGAACCAGCCCTAGAAAGGATAAATGATTCAGTTTGTCCTTTTGCTCTGGCCAAGGCCTCATCTGTAATTCCTGTTTGACCAAATTCTTCGATGCTCGCTTTTACTTTAGCGTCCATGTCCGTGAATAATTTTTCAAAATTAAAATCCTCAGGTGGGTAAGCATAGATTTGTATTTGAAATTCACCTGATAGTTCTTCGGCTTGATTATACGCAAATGCAGAAGCAGCTAATTTGGTCTTTACAAAGTTTTTATAAAAAACAGAGTTATTACCGCTACCAATCATCAAGCCTAACAAGTCTAAAGCCGGCTCATCTCTATTGTATTGAGGAACCGTAGGAAAAACCCTCAAGTTAAGCGGTAAATAAATTCTATCCTTATAAGCAATGTATTTATCTGTGGCAATAGTAACTGGTGCTGGTTTCATTTTTTTCACTTCAGGACAGGGTTTTAATGAACCAAAGTATTTGTCAACCAACGCCAAAGCTTCAGTAGGATTAAAATCGCCTCCTATGGTTAAAATTGCATTATTTGGACCATACCAACGCAGGAAAAAGTTCTTAACATCATCAAGCGTTGCCCTATTTAAATCATCTACGTAGCCAATGGTCGGTAAATTATACGGATGCCCTGCAGGGTAAAGAAGTTTATTTATTTCTTCTTCAAGTGCCAAACCGTAAGGGCGATTTTCAAAGTTTTGTGATTTTTCATTTTTTACTGCGTCGCGCTGATTTTCGAATTTTTTTGTTGTTAAAGAATCCAGCAAAAAGCCCATCCTGTCCGACTCCAACCATAAGGCCATTTCCAAATAATTAGAAGGTAAAGTTTCGTAATAAACAGTTTTATCGCGCTGTGTAAAACCGTTCATATCGCCTCCCGCGGTTTGCACCATTTTAAAATGTTCTTCATCGGCTACATGTTTTGAACCTTGGAACATCATATGCTCAAAAAAGTGAGCAAACCCTGACTTACCGATATTTTCCCGGTTTGAACCGACTTTGTAAGAAACCGTTACATTTACAACAGGATCCGAATGATCTTCATGCAATAAGATAGTTAACCCATTGGGCAGTTTCCACCTTTCGTAAGGTATTACAATTTTGCCGGCTTTTGCCTCCACTTTTTCAATCAAAGTTGGTTGAGCCATTAACGCTGTTAAGCTAAAAATGCTTAAAGTCGAAATTATTAAAGACCTGCTATTCATGTTAGATATTTTTTTTAAAGGTAAGTGTTTAAACTAATCTACAGCATCCGCTTTTAACTATTATTTTCCGTTAATGTATAATTTGGAACAAAAATTAACTTTACTCCCCCCCAAAAGGGGTGATAATCGTGAATTGTTGGTAGTTCGATGAGTAACTTCAGTTTATAAAAATTTGCTCAATTCTAAAAACCAAAAATCAGAGTAGTCTAAACTGACTAGCTAAATTTTCCTTTTTCTATCTTACCTTTCTGGAAAATAAGTTATTTTTGCGTTTTTAATACTCGAAATAACTTTTTATGAAACACTTAAGCTTGTACCGTCTAAGAAACATTCGTTTAATCATTGTTTTTGCTATTTTAATGTTAAACATGAGCGCTTATTCACAAAGCGACACGCTGCACGTGTATTTTCAGGGGTCGCTAACTAAAGTATTAGACAGCAACGAGGTCAAAATAGGTAATTGGGTAAAAAATTTGAAGGGCAAAAAAGTGAATTTGGATATATTAGGATATTATGAAAAATCTGAATTTAAACCTCAATCTAACGAAAGAGTGGAAGGTATATTCTTAGTAGTAAATAGAAAAGCACGAGATTTGGTTACCATTAAATCAATGGGTCCTGTGAAAGGCAAAAAATCACAGAGATCAACGGTAGATATCGTATATAACTATGTTGATTCCAGTCCGGTTATGAATCCGCCTGTTAATACAGATAAAAAAGAAGAAAAAAACGTAAACAGTGTTGAAAAAAAGCAGGTTGACAAAGATAAACCCGTTACGGAAAAAAAGGAAGAAAAGGAGAAACAAAAGGAGAAAGTTAAATCCGAGCCAAAGGAAAAAATTGTGATAGAAGAAGGTTATACCTACGATTCGATATACGTGAATCAAGTTTTGAAAGTTACCAAAAGAAAAATCAAAAAGAATTAATTAAACACATTCAAATTCATGTAGTTGTTATTACTCAATTATCAGGGCGATGCGATTCATAAGAGACAATCTGCCTTAACT
>CALMND010000292.1 GCA_937868565.1 uncultured Bacteroidota bacterium
AACTTTTATTTTTGATTTTATACGCAAAAGGTGGCTGGTGCTTACACCCGAAGAATGGGTGCGGCAGCACTTATTAAATTATCTGGTTACTGAAAAAAAGTTTCCGGCTTCGAGCATCTCCATCGAAAAAGAGTTGATTTTAAACGGACAAAAAAAACGCTACGATGTTGTTATATACGATCAACACTTAAAACCTCATTTAATTTTTGAGTGTAATGCACCTTACATTGAATTAAATCAGAATGTGATTGAGCAGGCTTTAAGGTATAATCTGATTGTTAAAGCTCAACTGGTGATGATCAGCAATGGCGTAAGTGATGTTGTTTTTAATGAGCGGAATGAGAGGGTGGAGTTCTGAGCTGATGCATTAATTATTCAACATCACGGGCATTACCAACATGAGAACATCTTCTGCCGGATTTGCCTTATTGTTTGGTAAAATAATTCCGGCGCGGTTGGGGGCACTCATTTCTATAATAATTTCGTCCCCGTCTAAATTACTTACCATCTCCATTAAAAAACGTGAATTAAAGCCAATTTCTATATCCTCACCAACATAAGTGCAGGTTAGTAATTCATGCCCTTCGTTAGCAAAATCTAAATCTTCAGCGCTAATTCTTAACTGACTTCCGCTTACTTTTAACCGGATTTGATGCGTGGCTTTATTCGAAAACACACTCACACGTTTTAGCGCGCCTAAAAATGCACTTCTGTCAACGGTTAGTTTGTTTGGATTATGTTTTGGAATAACCGCTTCGTAGTTGGGATATTTTCCGTCAATGAGCCGGCAAATTAAATTTACATTGCCAAAACTAAAGAGAGCATTGGTTTTGTTGAATTCGATTTTAACGGCATCGTCCACACCTGCCAATAACGTTTTTAAAACATTTAAAGGTTTCTTAGGCATGATAAAGGAAGCGGCTGCACCGGCCTTGGCATCGTTACGCGAATAACGTACCAATTTGTGCGCATCGGTAGCCACAAAAATTGAATTGGTTTCGCTGAATTGGCAAAATACACCACTCATAACAGGCCTTAAATCATCATTCCCCGTTGCGAAAATAGTTTTGTTAATAGCATTGGCCAAAACATCGCTCTTAATAACAATTGAAGTCTGGGAATCAAGTTGCGGCATTTTAGGATATTCGTTTCCGTTTTGTCCGGAAATGTTATAGTCACCTGTTTCAGTTTTTAATTTAATGCTGTGTTTGGTTTTGTCTACAATAAAAGACATGGGTTGTTCAGGCAGATTTGAGAGAGAATCCAATAAAGTTTTTGCAGGCACTGCAATGCTCCCTGTGTCATTGGAATCTATTTTCATAGACGTTGTGATGGTAGTTTCCATATCACTGGCCGAAAGTGTTAGTTCATTTTTGTTTATTTCAAACAAAAAACAATCTAAAATCGGAATGGTGTTATTTGAATTTAAAACTCCACCAATTGATTTAAGATGTTTTAATAATGTTGAAGCAGAAACTACAAAATTCATATGTATAAATTATTATTTTTTAATTGATATCAGGAATGGGCAGTTTAGTCATTTATTTTAATTCAAACATGCTTGTTCCAAAAATTAGATTTTACTTTTATAAAGGCTAAATTACTTTAAGCGCACGAAAATCACCAGAAAGGAAGGCTTAGTTTTAAACTACTTTTTAACAGAACCATTAGGCAATAAATAGCCAGTGTTGACGAGCAGCTTACCAAAAACAAAATACTGAATAAGCGCCCACTCTTTTCCATTGCCAAAATTAAGATACAGCCTGTCAGGATCGAAGTCATATTTCACTCCTATTTCAGGATTAATATTGCCTGCAAATTGTTTGCGGTAAAACTTAAACACCTCCGTTTTTTCCTCTACAGTTTTTATCGAAATAGTGCAGAATGGCTGAGATAAATTAAGTGAGTCCTGAAGTCTTTTATTTTTACCCGTTATAAGGCCTTCATAGGATAAGTTTTGAAAGTAAATTAAATATTGTTTCATTTTATCCAGATCAAAATTTACTTCTCTTCCGGCCAGGTTTTTTAATTTAAACGTGGTTGTGTTAAGAATATCAATAGTAAATGAGGAGTCTTGAGATGTACTTGCGTGAACCACTTTTATTTGTTTTAACTGAGGCGGAATATAGTTCAAGACAAGTCTGTCCCTCCATTCGTTTTCCTTCGCAATGTATCTTGGTCTTAAATAACCATTAAATCCGGGTATAAAACACGCATAGGGATCTGCATAGTTTTTATTACTTTCGATATCCCTTAGTAACATATAGCTGGCTTCTGAGTCTAATGTTTCGTGTCCAACGTAATATTGTTTAACGAGATTGTCGCCACAATAAATTTCAACTTTTAAAGCGCCTGACGCTAAAAATTTAATCACATTTTCCTTTGTTTCTTTGGGAACGGGGGCTTTTACTTCCACGTTACGCACAACTTCTAATAAATTTAAAATGGCCTCACTCCTACACACGTATTTGCCATTAACCACCCAACCCTTTTTAGTTCTTTCGATAGAAGCCTGGTTGCCTTCTTTATCTGCAATAAAAATCCGGGTGACAGACGCTGTATCTTTAAAACGAAAGTTACGGGAGTCCTCGTCAACTGTTGTTAAACGGGATTTGGATTTATAAATGTAAATAGAGGAGCCAACTAAGAGCAATAAAAGAGCAATAATTAAAACCGAAGAACGTCGCTTCATCATTAGCATGAGAACCCTGTAAAATTATCTAAACTCTTTTCTAGATTCGAAAAGTGAACTGGCTAAATTATTGTATCTGATAGAAATTTCAGGTCCACCAAAACCTCTGGAGGATGTTCTGTAACCCGAAACATTGAAATCATAGGACATTCCCAAGGAAAAATCACCAATATCAAAAATAAGTTTCGGTATCAAAGCATCTTTTCTTCTATAAAACATTCCAAAACCAATTGCATTTTGAGTTTTTTGACCGGTTACTTTTGTTCCGGTACTCATTCGATATTTCACGTACGAACCGATTAAAAGTTCTTGTGCTTTTGCCTGAGTCTGGAAAATAAGTGTTGGCGTGATGCTGAACTTGGTATCTTCAATGTCAAACAAAGAAGTAAATGAATATGCCAAACGTATCGGCAACCGGTAGGAAGAACCCGCCCCAAATTCTTGCACCGGTTTATTTAAATGAAATGCACCAAATGCAAGTTTAAATGAAGTAACATCATCGTGATCCTGATCGCGCTTAAACTTATTAAATTCATAGGCAACGCCAGTAGCAACATCCACGGTAGTAAATTGTCGATAAGGTGTTTCGCTGCTAACGAAATTATTGTCAATAGTGTTACCATTGAACTGCGACTCGTAAGTAAGATTAGAATAATTACCATTAGAGGCTGCGGTACCACCCGCCAATCCAACACTTAGAGCATGAAATTTTCCGATTTTAACCAAACCACTCAAATTTAAAAGAGCTGTTGTTTTACGTATTTTGGCCACACCCGCCTGATCGTTAAAAATCGTGAGACCCATTCCCATAAAGGCTGGCCTTTTCTTGGATTTAAATAAACCGCCATCTAAAGAAATTCCCTGTGTGACAAAGGCTTTATTCATAGATGCCCATTGATTGCGATAGTTAATAATGGCTCTAAAATAACCGTTAAAAAAACCAGTATTGGCGGGGCTCAAATATAAAGGGGTCTCATAGGCTTGAGAAAAATGCACGTCCTGTGCTTTTATATTTATGCTTAAAAGAACAAAACCTAAAAAAATTGAAAAACAATTTACCTTCTTCATATTATTCATTTGTCTATGAGTTTATCGCAAAATAAACAGCTTCTAAAATACATTATACTCAGTCTATATTCTAATTTTCCTATGTGCCTAGCGTGTTAAAGTAACATTACCTTTTACTATTTTGGACTCACCATAAATATTTCTATACGTTATGATGTAGGCATAAACTCCTGTAATGGCTTGTTGCCCACGAAAATTGCCATCCCACCCTATGTCAGTTGGATTGGTGCTTCTATACACTTCTTCTCCCCAACGATTCCATATGGTTATTTGATAGTCGTTAGCAAACTCACCACTACCTAAAGGTCTGAACCAGTCATTGATGCCATCCCCGTTAGGTGTGAAACCGGTAGGCATATTCGCATTTTCGCCATTCGCCGTAATATCTTTCGATTTATCTGTAAAAACGGCTACGACATCATCCCAGTTTGCAAAATTTATAGACACAGAGTCAAGACTTAGTGCTCTGGGTGGTGTGTGATTCTTAAACTTCCAGTGATCAAATACAAAAGTTGTGTTTGTTGGAATTGCTTTAAAGCTCAAAACTGTCTGGTAGTATTTTCCTGTCCACGGGTAGGTCTCCAACAAGGTTGTATTCAGTTTAACTGTTCCAGCCCCTTCAGGCTCGATATTAACGCTAATTGCATAAGGACCTGTTACACCATAACAGCCCGCCTTACCGAAATATGAAGCCACAGCGTCACAACGATCCAGTATTTTCTTTTGAAACTGATACATTAAGGTATCCCAAGCATCGGGCACAGTGCCGAATTGGGGAGTTCCATAAATGCAGGCAGGATCAGTATGACATTTCATGTCCGTTAGGTACAAGTTATTAATATATGTCCAATGCTTCATTAAATTATCACATTTCAGAGGGCCGTTTAATAAGTCCTGATAACGATTCTTATATTCCAATTGAAAACCGGAGTTACCCGTATTGGATTTAAACAAATAGTTTAAAATCATACCATGACTGTTTCCGGCATATTTACTAACAGGATACGTGTTTGTATGCACAAAACAAGGAGGAAAGAGCACGTTGTTTGTTCCAGGGGGGTTATTTAAAATAGTTGAAGTGTAATTAAAAATAGCCGGCATATTCCATAAATAATAATGCCATTTATTACCCGGCTTACCAGATTGTCCTCCTCTGGCAAATGCAATATTATAGTCCCATATATCTGTATTGATACAAAAACTGTTCAATATCATATAGTCAATAAAGCTGCTTTTGTCTAGTTGCGCCATTAAAGAATTGTAATAAACAGGGGAATTTAAAGGTATTGCCAAACCAGTCGGGGACAAAACCTTACTATAGACGCTGGATGAAAAGCTATTAGCGGCACTAAACTGAGAAAATGATCCATCAGGATATGATATACTCCCGTCAACACCCTTATGATAAAACAACATATCAAGAGAATCCAGAGACTGTTTATTATAATAATTTTCGTAATATTTATCATAAATCTCTCTTAAATCATAAACCCCCCAATATTTAGCGTTCACGAATACATTAACCGGCTTAATATGCAATGGGTTTACGTTTAGTTTATATTTTGCTGCTAAGGATTGAATAAAAACGTCTCGAAGACCCGTACCAACGGGAACATTACTTCCACTGAAAACTGCACCTGAATTGCTTTCGATGTCGCCACCCTTTAAGTGTAGGGAAGGAAATACAGTTCTGGACGAAACCCCGAGGCCTTCAACGTTAAAAATAGGACCCTCGAAATTACAACCCGAGCCTCGTTCGTCATCAATATCTATGTAAAAACCTTTTTGCTTAGTTCTCCACGACTCTTGGACCGGCTGATTAATAATACCATAGCCCTCTGACACCTGATTCATTTTATCGTAGTACTCCACATGAACGGTTGTATTTTTTGGGGCCGTTTGTAGCGAAAACCAAGCCGTGTCTTTTGAATCCACCGCCAAAGAAACAATGCCAAACTCAGGCTTAAAATTCTGGTGATTTGGATCTACAAAGTAGGTATTTGTTTCACAGAAACTTTCCAAGTAATCGGTACCGCAGGTTCCGAACGTATAATTAGGAACCGCTATAAAACGAAATATACTGGTTTGAGCAAAAAGAATGGTTGGGCTCCCTGACAGAGAATCATAGTAAGTTGATGTAGAACTTGCGGAAGGACTTGCGCTTGGATAATCGCCATTAGTTGTATAGTAAATTAAAAAACATTTATCAACCAGAGTGTCGTAGGTTATTCCATTTAATTTAAAATAGCCAACCGATGCAGGGTTAACATTGAACCCTCCTTTGTCGCCAGGTAAATTTAAATTCTGTGCTCCTGAACTAATAAGAAGTTTAGGGGTTGGGGCATAATTTTTGTAGTAACCGCTGGTTGGGTTTGTTTGAAGCTGAGAGTGACTGGTATATAATCTCCAGGCGTTAATACCCATAAAACTTGGGTCTATTCTACCCCTGGAATGCCCATCTTTGGTTGGTTGAATAAAAACTGAATCGCGAATTACTCCTGCTGAAGTACTCAATATCAGCCATTGATTTTTACATTGTTCTAACGTAAAATTGGCGTGATATTCGCCGTTTTTTATGGTGTTTTTACCGGAAAGCCAAACTAAACCTAAAGCTTTAGGGGGCAAAGTAAAAGAACTTGGAAATTTCCATTTAAAAAGGTTTTTCCGGTCATTACTTAAATAATATCCATTTAACGAAACCGCAAACGTGCTGTTATTATTCCATATCTCTACCCAGTCACTGGTACGACCAAAAGCGTCAGCCGCCCCATTGGTATTTGAAGCCGAATATTCGTTAAGAACAATAGCAATCGTGCTCGTCTCTGTTTTAGCAGCCGTCTGAGCAACAGTCTTAAACGCGGCACACAACCAAAATAAGCCACAAACCAAAAAGAGTTTTCTCTTTGTCATAATTTAAATAAATTCGAATAAAAAAAATCCTAAAGTACTTTTCAAATATACGCAATTAGAAGCAAAAACTCAAAAAAACATGAATTTTTGTTATTTAATTGTCAAATAAGTGCTGTTAATTCCCGAATCAAAAACCTAACTTTGTTGCCCTTTACTTATGAGCGATATTATCCATCACGAATGCGGTGTTACACTAATCAGGTTGCTTAAACCAATAGATTATTACAAAAACAAGTACGGTTCGGCGCGCTATGGCCTGCACAAGCTCTACCAGGTGATGGAAAAAATGATAAATCGTGGGCAGGATGGGGCTGGTGTAGCAACTATAAAATTAGATGTGGAACCCGGCACGACTTATCTTGACCGACTCAGATCTGTTGAGAATAAGGCCACCCAGGATATTTTTACTCAAATAAATAGTCAATTTAGCATTGCGCAAAAAAACAATCCTGCGGCCTACGAAAAAGCCGATTGGCAAAAACAGAATATTCCGTTTTTAGGGGAATTGATGCTTGGGCACTTGCGTTATGGAACCTTTGGTAAAAATGGTGTGCATACCTGCCACCCGTTTAAACGTCAAAATAATTGGAGAAGCAGAAATCTAGTTGTGGCAGGTAACTTCAATCTCACCAATGTGGATGAGCTTTTTCAACATTTGATTGAGCTTGGGCAACATCCCGTGGAAATGGCGGATACCGTTACCGTGATGGAAAAAATTGGTCACTTTTTGGATAAGGAAAATGATCGCCTTTTTAAAAAATTCAAAGAACAGAACGATAAGAATTATGAAATAAGTAAACTGATTCATGAACATATTGATGTGGCGTCGATCCTTAGAGAAAGTAGTAAAAAATGGGACGGCGGCTATGTTATGGCAGGTATGATTGGTCACGGAGATGCCTTTGTTTTAAGAGATCCTAACGGTATTCGCCCTGCTTACTTTTATCAGGATGACGAAATTGTTATGATGGCCAGTGAGCGGCCGGTTATTCAAACTGTACTTAATGTTCCTTTTGAATCAGTTAAGGAAGTAAAGCCGGGTCATGCTCTCATTATTAAGAAAAATGGCACCGTTAGTGAAGAAGAAATTATTGAGCCTCAAAAAAGACTTTCATGTTCTTTCGAACGTATTTATTTTAGCAGAGGTAACGATGCGGAAATATACAAAGAACGGTCTATGCTTGGTAAAAATCTGATTGATGCGGTTCTGAAATCTGTAAATTATGATTTGGAAAATACAGTATTTAGTTATATTCCAAATACAGCAGAATTGGCATTTGGTGGATTGGTTGAAGGTTTGCATGACTACTACGATAAGTTGAAAGCAGAATCTATATTAAAACTTGGGGGTGATATTTCGGATAGTTCTTTAAAAAGAATTTTAAGTATGCGACCCAGAATTAACAAGGTTGTTTTAAAAGACGCTAAACAGAGAACTTTTATTACAGATGATGAAAGTCGTGACAGTTTAGTGAATTTAGTTTACGATATAACATACGGAACCGTAAGAAGGGGAATTGACAGTCTCGTTGTTGTTGATGATAGTATTGTGCGTGGAACTACTCTTAAACAGAGTATTTTAAAAATTTTAGACCGATTGCATCCAAAAAAAATAGTAGTGGTTAGTTCGTCACCCCAAATACGGTATCCAGACTGTTATGGCATTGACATGGCGGTTTTAGGCAGATTTGTTGCT
>CALMND010000293.1 GCA_937868565.1 uncultured Bacteroidota bacterium
AAATAAATAAACGCCGGCTATCATATAAATGTACCAGAAGTGAAAGCTGTTTGTGTTCTGTGTAAAATAACTATAGCCTTCTGAAAGTGATTGAAACAAAGTAAATGTTTCCCCGTGCGACATTCTTTTGCGCAGATTATAAACAATGTATGGAATGTTCCAGAACAAAAAAGGTACCAATATCTTCACAAGCCATTTTTTAGTAAAAACGCCTGTTGGCTGTTGACGAGGGAGCAATAACGCACCTGAAATCATAACAAAGACAGGTACACAAAAACGAGCTAAACCCCCATAAATCAAATCAGCATAAAGAGCATTGTTATATCTGGTGTCCATCGAAACATGCACGATAATAACCGAAATAGTTGCTATCACCCTCAGGTTGGTTATCCAGCCAATATTATTTTTCTTTTGCACTATTTCTGAGTTTCAGTTTATTCATAAAATGCACACAACACCAGTAATAAATTAAAGAGAATGAAGGTTTACGATTTAAAAAAATGGCGAATTAACAGCAAAATTTTCAAAAATATAAAAACACAGGATCTTAACGTAAAGATTAATCTGGTTTAATGCCTCCCATCTCGCAAATCTTCGAAAACTCGGCTTCCGTTACTTTTCCAACACTTAGTCTCGAAAGACGCACCAAATCCATAGCCTTAAAGAAAGGGTCTTTTTTAAGAGTTTCGAGACTTACCGGATTCTTTAGCTCTTTGTGTGGCCCAAAATCCACGGCTAACCAGGCGATTTCTTTGGTTGTAGGGTCCTGAAAATGTTCTTTTAAAACCTTTGCAATTCCTACAATGTTCTGACCCTCGTTGCTGTGGTAAAAAAAGGCCAAATCACCCTTTTTCATGTCCCTGAGATTATTGCGTGCAGCGTAATTACGTACGCCCGTCCAGTCGGTTTTTTTATCTTTTTTAAGCTGTTCCCAGCTATAAGCGGAAGGTTCTGATTTTATAAGCCAGTAATTCATGGTATAAATATACTCCTTGGAATGGTAGTTTAAAACTGTTCAAACTATCAAAAATTAATATCAAAAAACAGTCAAAAATGGTTTGCTTTTACTCAAAAAAGACCTACATTTGCACCCGAATTCAAAACAAGACAGCGTTTTTTAAGCCAATGAGCAGTAAAATTAATACTTTCCGAACCTTTATAGTTGTTTTAGCCCTATTTTTTAGTTTTCTTTCTTCATCCCTTTATAGTAATACTCAGGAAGAATCCCCGAATACCGAAGAGCATCACGAAGCTACAGCAACTGCACACGATGCCAAACTGAAAAAGGAAGGGGTTGATATAAGTAAAGTGGCCTTTGAACACATTTTAGACTCGCACTATTGGCACTTTTGGGGAGAAGGACACGACGCTGTTGTTGCGCCTTTACCGATAATAATTTATTCTAACAACAGAGGCTTGCAGATGTTTAGCTCAGCAAAATTTGAGCATGGGCACGCTTCTTATAACGGCTATAAGTTGGAGGAAGAAGTTATTATATCAGAAGACTCCAATGAAAAAATTTACGACCTTTCTATTACCAAAAACGTAACACAAATGTTCATTTCCATGGGACTTTTGCTATGGTTATTTATTTCAATTGCAAACGCTTACAAAAAGACGGGAATTACTTCTGCGCCAACTGGCAAACAGTCCTTTTTTGAGCCTTTGATTGTTTTTGTGAGAGACGATATTGCTAAAGAAAATATTGGTGGCAAAAAATACGAGAGATTTGTACCCTACCTCTTAACGGTTTTTTTCCTCATTCTTATTAATAATGTTATTGGCTTGATCCCGATTAGCGCGAACCTTACCGGAAACATTGCCTTTACTTTGGTGTTGGCTGTTGTAACTATGATTGTAACCAACGTCAATGCTTCAGGCGCATATTGGAAACATATTTTTCTTCCAAAACCTGCTGCGCTTTGGTTGATTTTAATGCCAATTGAATTGGTTGGCGTATTTAGTAAACCGTTCGCCTTAATGATACGTTTATTCGCTAATATAGCAGGAGGACACATTGTGGTTATTTCTTTAATTGGGTTGATTTTCATTTTTGAAAGTTATGCCATTGCTCCTGTTTCTATAGCCCTCACCTTATTTATTGATATTTTAGAATGTTTGGTTGCTTTGTTACAGGCCTATATTTTTACCATGTTAACAGCCTTGTTTATTGGTTCCGCTATGGAAGATCATAGCCACGGCCACGAAGGAACTGAAGGAGCAACAGAACAGCACTAAATAGAATTTATTAATAACAAATAAAAACAAAGAAAAATGACAGGAAGTATCGCAGCAATCGGAGCAGGCCTAGCCGCAATCGGCGCCGGCATCGGTGTAGGACAAATTGGTGGACACGCAATGGATGCCATTGCACGTCAACCAGAACACACTGCCAGAATTCAAACCGTTATGTTGATCGCAGCAGCCCTTGTAGAAGGTGTTGCTTTGTTCGCCGTAGTAGTTTCAATTATGTGTAAGTAGTTCAAAAAATTACCAAAGCCATTACGGTTGGTAATGGCTTTGGTTAAATTGAAACGTAATCAGATTAATTGATATAAAAGCAAAACCATGAACAGTTTATTTATTTTGGCAGGATTATTGGAACCGGCAATCGGTTTAATTTTCTGGACAACATTGACCTTCATCCTGTTGTTGATATTGTTGGGCAAATTCGCCTGGAAACCCATTCTTAACGCTATTAAAACGCGGGAAGAAGGAATTCAAAAGGCCTTATCTAGTGCGGATAAAGCTTTAAACGATATGCGCGAATTGCAGGCTAACAATGAAAAAATAATGAATCAGGCCCGCAGCGAGCGTGACGCCATGTTAAAGGAAGCCCGCGAGACCAAAGAAGCCATGATTAACGAGGCAAAACAAAAAGCTCAAGCAGATGCGGACAGAATCATGTCGACTTCGCGCGAACAAATAGCCAACGAAAAAAATGCGGCCGTTGCCGATTTGAAAAAACAAGTTGCCATACTGTCAATTGAAATTGCAGAGAAGATCTTAAAATCAGAGCTTTCCAACGACGAAAAACAAAAAGCATTGGTTTCTAATTTAATGAAAGACGTAAGCCTTAATTAAGATGATAGTTGCCAGCAGATACGCCAAATCATTAATGGAACTCGCAATTGAGTCCAATCAACAAGACGCGGTAAGAAGCGACATGAAAAGCATAGAAAAACTTTGCAGCGAAAGCAGCGAGTTTGTTACTTTTTTGGAGAGCCCTGTTATTAAAACCGACAAAAAAATAGGGGTACTTAATAGTATTTTTAAAGGAAAAGTATCGGAGATGACTCTTGCTTTTTTAACGCTCATTACCAACAAACGTCGCGAATCTATTATTAAAGAAATTGCAACGGCTTACGATGATCAGTACAAATTAGATAAAAATATTTTTACTGCTATTGTTACTTCTGCAAATGGTCTCGATAAAAAATCGAAGGAGCAAGTAATCGATCTTATAAAAACACAAATGAAAGGTGAGGTTGAATTGATTGAAAAAATTGATTCAAACACCATTGGCGGATTTGTATTAAAAATTGGTGACCAGCAAATTGATAAAACAGTTGCCCGCCAATTAATCAACATGAAAAAGCATTTAACAAACAAAGAATTAAACTAACGTAACCATATAAAACATGGCTGAAATAAAACCAGCAGAGGTATCTGCAATTTTAAGACAACAATTAAGCGGCTTTAAAAGTGAGGCCGAACTAGAAGAAGTAGGAACGGTATTACAGGTAGGTGACGGTATTGTGCGCATTTACGGTTTATCAAAAGTTCAATCGGGCGAGCTGATTGAATTTGAAAGCGGTTTACAAGCCATCGTGCTTAACCTGGAAGAAGATAACGTGGGAGCCGTATTATTGGGTTCCGGCACAGGAATAAAAGAAGGAAGTACTTGTAAGCGTACCAAGCGTATCGCCTCAATTAATGTAGGTGAGGGAATGTTAGGTCGAGTGGTGAATACATTAGGTCTTCCAATCGACGGAAAAGGCCCGATACAAGGCACTACTTACGAAATGCCGATTGAGCGTAAGGCCCCAGGGGTAATTTATCGTCAGCCGGTTACAGAGCCTTTGCAAACTGGTATCAAAGCGATTGACGCGATGATTCCAATTGGACGTGGACAACGTGAGTTAGTTATTGGTGATCATCAGATTGGCAAAACAGCCGTTTGTATTGATACAATCATTAATC
>CALMND010000294.1 GCA_937868565.1 uncultured Bacteroidota bacterium
CATGGGAAGAAACACTCTTAAGCCGAGCCCGGCACTTCGCTTAACTTGAAAAGGATTAAATGTTTTGTAATTGCCCCAAGAATTACCGGCCTCAGCAAAACCTAAAACAAATATAGTTGCCTGTGGATTTAAACTAATAGGGTAGCGAAGTTCCATAGTGTATCTTGCGCAAATAGGGTCGCCTAAAAAGTTAGAAGCTGGATCTGGATAGCCTCTTAATGCAATAATTTCTCGTGCTACAAAATTCTGGAAACCGCTAATACCGCTACCTCCCATGTAAAAGCGTTCAAAGGGGGAGAAACCAACATCTCTTTTGTAATACCCTAAGAAACCATAACCAACCTTTGTTCTTAAGACAAGATTTCGCGCTTCCTTACCTTCAGCAGCCTTTTGATTAGTTAGTTGAGTAAACCACTCCGCTGTAATTTTATATTTTTGATATTCAATAAATTTATAACGTTGTTCGTCACTCAGCTTATTATAATCTTTGCCATTGACAAGGGAATAAGGAGGAGTAAACTGTCCGCTGAAAACGAAATTAGAGCCTTGTTTCGGAAAAATAGGTTGGTCAACGGAATTGCGTGAAATGTTTAACCCCAAATTTACATCATTTGCATACCCACTGTTAAAGACAAATACTCCAGCATATTTTATCAGGTCATAATAATTATAATTAAGATTGGTAAACATACTAAAATAGTTATCTGGCCACTTAAGTCTTCTGCCTAACCCAATAGACCCGCCGATAATACTCATGCTATGACGGTTTGGATTTAGAACTTTTCCAGTATCTGTTTTAAGATATTTTCTTTCGCCGGTTTGGTTAAATAAGGAGTGGAACATGGAAACGGTTAAAGAATTCGGCTTTTTTCCGCCTAACCACGGCTCTGTGAAAGAAAAATTATAAGATTGATAAAGGACTCCGTTGGTTTGCGCTCTTATGCTCAGACGCTGCCCATCACCACTAGGCAAAGGTCGCCAGGCGTCTCGTTTAAAGAAATTTTTGGTGGAAAAGTTATTAAAAGTAACTCCTAAGGTACCAATTATCCCCAATCCACCCGAACCACTGCTACTGGCAGCACGACCTCCCCATCCCCCGCTTAATTCAATCTGATCGCTTGGTTTTTCTTCAACGGTATATTCAATGTCCACTGTGCCGTCGGCGGGATTCGGAGTAGGTACCACGTTTAATTTTTCGGGATTAAAGTAACTCAACTGAGCCAATTGACGGTTACTGCGTATGATATCTGACCTTCTGAACAGTTGACCCGGTTTCGTGTAGATTTCCCGATAGATAACATGGTCGTTTGTTTTGTCGTTGCCTTTAATGGTTACTTTATTAATTGTGGCCTGTTTACCTTCGTACATTAAAATGTCGAAATCAATGGTGTCATTGTGCACATTGCTTTCTTGTTGATTTACTTGAAAGAACAAGTAACCATCGTCAAGATAGAGGCTGGAAACATCATAACCGTTAGGGTTCATAAACAGTTTTTGTTCCAGTTTACTTTGATCATATACATCGCCGGCGCGTATATTTAGTATGGTGTCTAACTGCCCGCTACGGTATTTGGTGTTACCAAACCATTTAAAATTCCCAAAATAATATTTGTGTCCTTCGTCAACAGTAATGTCAATTGCAACTCGATCATTTGAAACAAAATAAACGGAGTCCTTTACAACTCGAGCGTCACGATACCCCTTGGCATTGTATTTTTCAGCGATTGCAGGTAAATCCTTTTTAAGGTTTTCCTCCAGGTATTTTCCCGAATTAAATGGATTATACCAACGCCAGCGCTTACTGTCTTCTAACTTTCGGCGCAGTTTCCACGATTTTATTACCGTATTGCCTTTTATGTTAACATCCTGAATCCGCACTTTCCTTCCTTTGTCAACCTGAATAGTTAAAATGGTGTGCGGTGATTTATTAGCCGTGTCTTTGGTTTGAAGAATATTTATTTTGCTAAAATAATAGCCTTTTTCCAAATAGTGATCTTTCACAGTATTTTTGATACTTCCAATCAGATAATCAGTAATCACGCGTTCTTTGAGAAGTCTGATTTTTGTTCTTATTTCGTCAGCGTCGGTTTTTCTTACGCCAACGAATTTAAAATACGTAAGCCTAGGCCTTTCAATCACTTTGATGGTTAGAAAAACGTCGTTGCCAATAATTTTATCTTGATATATTTGGATGTCTTCAAACATTCCCTGTTTCCACAATTTTTTTACCGCATCGCTTATTCTATCTCCAGGAATTGTTATTTCGTCACCATCTGATAACCCAGACAGAAGACTAATGACATTTTTATCTGTGTTTTCAGCGCCTTCTATTTTAATTGAGGCGATACGATATTTTTTTTTGTTTTTTACACTTTCAAGAAATAGGCTATCATTACCTTGACCGAAAGTGGAATGAGAAATGACTAAAAGGAAAGCCAGTGTATATATCTTTTTAATCATTTAGTTATTGCTTATTTGCTCGCTGGTTTTCCCAAACCGCCTTTCCCGGGTTTGGTAAGAAATAATGGCTTTGAAAAACTCCTGTTTTCTAAAATCAGGCCAAAGAACGTCTGTAAAATAAAACTCAGAATAAGCCAATTGCCAGAGCAAAAAATTACTTATGCGATGCTCACCACTGGTTCTTATCATAAGTTCAGGATCCGGAAAGTTTTTTGTGTTAAGATTTTCCTCTATCAAACGTGAAGAGATTTCACCCGACTTAAGAGTTCCATTTTCAATATTTTTGGCAATTTTTTTTACAGCATCAGTAATTTCCCATTTGCTCGAGTAACTTAGTGCTAAAATTAACGTAACGGTTGTATTATTTATAGTAAAATCTATCGATTCCTGTAGCTCTTTTTGGCAACTTGAAGGTAAACTTAAAATATCTCCAATTACTTGAAGCCTAACGCCTTTCTTATGAAGATTGGGCGTCTCCAGACTAATCGTAGAAACCAAAAGTTCCATAAGGGCGTCCACCTCATCTTTGGGCCGGTTCCAGTTTTCGGTACTAAACGCGTAAAGAGTTAAGTACTTAACACCAATTTCACCACAAGCCTCCACGATTTCTCGAACCGAATTTACACCTTCATGGTGCCCAAATATGCGATCTTCGCCGTGTTGTTTGGCCCAACGGCCATTTCCATCCATAATAATGGCAACGTGTTGGGGTATATTATCTTTATGAATAGAATCCTTTAAATCCATGTACGAAAGAGGCCAAAGATAGTAAATAAGTAAAAATCAACTAATTATATGAACTGGTTTTGGGTTTTTTAACAACACAAATTCAGTGGATACAGGATAAAACACAAAAACTTTGCTTTGGCAAAAACAAAAATTCCCGGAAAACAACAAGGCCATCTTGTTAAGCCAAATCGAACACTGATATAATTTTATATTTTTACGTATAATTTTATGTATATTTGCAAAAAATTAAAAACAGACTCAAAAAATCAAATCATGAAAAAAAATTTATTAGCCATAGCAATTATAGGTATTGCTTTAGTTTCTTGCAAAAAAGATTTAACATGTGAATGTGTTAATACTGAAGTGTCAAGAATATCAACCCAGCCTGGTTTTACTTATTCACCAAAGCCATCAACAAAAACTACAACTAAATATAAAGGTATTAAAAAGCGTAGTGACTTGGCTCAAAATTGCGTTTCATACGAAACGACTTACACCCAAAATGTTACTGGCACCGTGCTTAGTGGCACAACTCTTGCAACAGTTAATTATGTGGAAACAACCGTTCAGAAGTCTGAGTGTGAGTTGAAATAGTTTAACACTAAGTCGTACTAATAAAAGTTTAACAGCAAGCTTAATGTGTCTAACGCATTAAGCTTGTTCTTTTAAAAGCAAACGGTAACTGAGCATTTCCCCCAGCTATGATCAAGGCCCTTTTTAAACTCTGGTGTTATATATGATTTACCGTATTCGAGACTAGTACGTTTGTATGCCAAAACGATTCCAACAGATAAATCAGCAACCAATCTCGCAATAGCCGCATCGGGTAACTCGTATTTGTTGCCGGAGTTTGTTAAGCCTCCTTGCAGCGTCGCATTATAAGCAACAAATTTAAAATTCACGCTTGTAACCAAATAGCACTTTAAACTATGTTTACCTATAAAGGGAATTTTTTCTAAGCCCAAATTAGTAAAATAAGGGCTAAAAAAGCCTAATCTTGCGGTTGTGCCTATACCAATATTAGTATAAAGCGTTCCAATTTTCGTAAAGGCGTTACCCATTAGCTCAAAGCGTTTTTTACTTAGTATCCCTTTTTCAAATTTAGCGGTATAATTAAGAACGACATCGCTAGAAAGTTGATTTTGCCAACCCAAGGGTTCAATGTTTTTAAGCGCTTTATGAATTCCTTTTTGTTCTTCTTCCCCTCTTGCGTATGGACCCAAAATGCCAATATCCAATTGCGTTTTTAGAAGCATTTTTTTAAAAGGGTTTAACGAGTGTAATGAGTGCGAAATAAAAAAAACAGCGGTGAAGGGCCTTTCACCGTAATAAATTTGTCCTCCCTTGTATCTTATGCTGCGTGGGGTGAACACATCCTGCTCAATATGGAAGCCATAATAATTTATGGCTTGTTTAGTTAGTTTCAATAGGCAATAAGAAAAGGGCGAGTGTCTGACGATTGGATGAATAAAATCAAGGAAAATACCTTGGGTATAATACCTATCTGTAGCACTAAAAAAATCGTTTTCGTAATTAAAGCGGAAGTAGTTTTCTGTTTTTTTACCCGAATCCGATTGTTGCGCGAATAAATTAAAGCATGCATTGAAAAGGACAAATACCAAAAATCGTTTCGCAATCATTATTGTAATTTACGATATAAAACAAAAAAGGGATTAAATTATTGCTTCGAAAAACGAAGGATTTCCTCTCCGTTTATAGAAATCTTTTCGATAAATATAGATAGCGGTCTAACCCAAAGATTTTCCGTGTCTTTTTGGTAAGTAGCTTTGTAAACTACCATTTCTTCAAGCGTTTCGCTGTGCTTTGCCACAGCAACTACTTCGTAAATATTGCCCTTGTAATGTTTGTATAATCCTGGTTCCAGACTCATTAGTTAACTTGTATGATCGGTCACAATTACCCAACTACCATTTATTTTTTTCCACAGTAAAGTAAAGTGACCACCTGTGGGTTTTTCTTTCTGTAATTCCCATTTCCCAATAATATAAATGCTCTCTTTGGATAACTGCGTCGATTCGATAATCGAAAACTTAAGCGTACCCATAATTTCTTTGTTTGGATAGCTCTTGAGGTAATTATCAAGTGTTTTTTGCCAGCCATGCGTTACCCCTTTGCTGCCAATAAATTTTAAACTGTCGCTTTTCCAATAATGCTCCATAAATCCTTTAATGTTGCCGGAGTTCCAGGATACCTCCTGAGCCTTCATATTTTTTAAAACTGTTGTAATGTCTTTTTGACCTAAGCCCACAATTGAGAATAAAACAAAAAATGTAAAAAACCAGTTTCGCATAAAGTAAAATTAAACAAAAAGCCTTATCTTTGACATCAGTTCTTTAAAACACTTATTAAGAAAAGCAGAGGGATACGCCCTGTGAAGCTTTACCAACCCTTACGAAATAAGTGGTTAGAAATTAGAAGAGAGATTTAGAAGTCTTCCTTCTTCATCTTCCATCTTAAATCTGAAAGAAGGTGGGAATTCGTCTCGTTTTGAACGAGGAAAATAAGTCGGAGACAATTAGAAATAATGTTAAAACAATATAATCTAATCCCTTCCGATAAACACGGAGGGGATTTTTATTTTATGACAACAATACAAGAAGAACTCGAAAAGCGTGTGCTCGTCATTGACGGTGCAATGGGCAGCATGATTCAGCAATACAAATTAACCGAAAAAGATTTCCGCGGTAAACGCTTTGCTGATTGGCATAAAGATTTGCAAGGCAATAATGATTTGCTTTCAATTACCATGCCTCATATCATACGCACTATTCATAAAGAATATTTAAAGGCAGGCGCAGACATTATTGAAACAAATACATTTAGCGCCACAACAATTGCAATGGCTGATTACGATATGCAGGAGTTGGCCTACGAGTTAAACTACGAATCGGCTAAAGTTGCAAAAGAAGCTATACTGGAATTTTATAAGGAGTTTCCGGAGCTTAAATCTATTCCAAAATTTGTGGCCGGGGCACTTGGCCCGACGAATCGCACGCTTTCGCTATCACCAAATGTTAATGACCCAGGCTTTAGAGCAATTACTTTTGATGAATTGGTAAAAGCCTATACCGAGCAAGTAAAAGGACTCATTGACGGAGGAGCAGATTTATTGTTGGTAGAAACTATTTTTGACACGTTGAATGCGAAGGCGGCTTTATTCGCCATTCAAAATTATTGCGAGTCTATTAATAAAAAAATGCCAGTAATGGTTTCTGGTACTATAACCGATGCGAGCGGTAGGACACTTTCTGGACAAACTACCGAGGCTTTTTTAAATTCCGTTTCGCATGTTGAGTTGTTAAGTGTTGGGTTAAACTGCGCGCTGGGAGCTAAAGATATGCGCCCTTATCTGGAAGAACTTTCAAATAAAGCTCCTTTTTATGTGAGTGCTTA
>CALMND010000295.1 GCA_937868565.1 uncultured Bacteroidota bacterium
CTTTATACTTCTGGTTCAACCGGCAAGCCAAAAGGTGTGGTTCACACCACTGCTGGATACATGATTTGGACGAACTATACGTTTGTAAACGTTTTTCAATATCAACAAGGCCAAGTACATTTTTGCACGGCCGATATCGGTTGGATAACCGGGCACAGTTACATTATTTATGGTCCTCTGAGTGCGGGAGCTACAACACTTATGTTTGAAGGCATACCCACGTGGCCTGACGCCGGAAGATTTTGGGACATAGTGGATAAATTTAAAGTGGATATTTTGTACACCGCACCAACAGCCATTCGTAGCCTTATGAGCTTTGGATTAGAACCCTTAAAGGGCAAAAATTTAAGTTCCTTAAAAGTTCTTGGTTCAGTGGGGGAACCCATTAATGAAGAAGCCTGGCACTGGTATGATACGCATATTGGAAAAAACAAATGCCCGATAGTTGACACTTGGTGGCAAACAGAAACGGGAGGAATTATGATATCCAATATTGCAAACGTAACTCCATCAAAACCATCGTTTGCAACTCTACCGCTACCAGGTATTCGGCCCTGTTTGGTGGATGAGCGTGGCAAAGAAATTGAAGGAAATAATGTAAGTGGGAATTTATGTATTAAGGCGCCCTGGCCTGGAATAATAAGAACCACGTATGGAGACCATGAACGCTGTCGTCAAACCTATTTTAGTGCTTATGAAAACAAGTATTTTACCGGTGATGGATGTTTGCGTGACGAAAATGGAAATTACCGCATCACAGGTCGTGTGGATGATGTTTTAAATATCAGTGGTCATCGTATCGGTACCGCAGAAGTTGAAAATGCAATTAATGAACATCCAGGCGTGATTGAAAGCGCGGTAGTGGGTTATGCGCACGAGATTAAAGGACAGGGTATTTATGCCTATATAATTTATAATGGTAATAGCATTAACGCATCGCTCCTTCAGAAAGAAATAATGCAAACAGTGACCCGCATTATCGGCGCTATTGCCAAACCTGACAAAATACAAGTGGTGCCCGGCCTTCCCAAAACGCGCAGCGGAAAAATTATGCGTCGTATTTTAAGAAAAATCGCGGAAGGTGATACCGACAGTTTGGGAGATACTAGTACTCTGCTTGACCCTGATTTAGTGGACATTATAAAGAAAGGCAGACTGTGAAGGCTATCTTATCTTATTACTGGCGTTTATCCACCATACTTAAAAATTATGCAACAAAACTACCTCGAAAATAAAACTTTTGAAAAAACTAATTTTTTAGTTAGCCCTTTGCTAAAAGGCGAGTACGAAAACTGTATTTTTAGAAATTGTGATTTCTCAAATTGTGACCTCTCCGAAATTAAATTTATAGACTGCCACTTTTTAGTTTGCAATTTAAGCTTAGCAAATCTGGCCAAAACAGCGTTTATGGCTGCGAAATTTAAAGACTGTAAAATGTTGGGACTTCATTTTTACAAATGCAATCTTTTTAGTTTAACTTTTAGTTTTGAAAATTGCAACTTAAATGACTCCTCCTTCTTTCAAACAAAAATAAAAAAGACATCATTTATAAACACACAACTTAACGGAGTGGATTTCACGGATTGTGATTTGAGCGCTTCGATTTTTGACAACTGTGACCTAACCAATGCAAAATTCGAAAATACCTTACTTGAAAAAGCAGATTTTAGAACATCTTATAACTACTCAATTGATCCGGAAATTAATAAAATCAAAAAAGCCAAGTTCTCGTTAAGTGCTATTTCTGGATTACTTGATAAATACGGCATCGAGATTGATCAATGAACCTGTGACGATTGTATTTTGAAATGTTAACCGGAAGACAAAAACCTTCAAGCCACTGTGTTTACATATTTTTTACTGGTAGGTTGGCTTACCTAAAAGAAGGCTCTTACCTGCGCACCGCCCAGGTGAATACTGCCGGCACCCGGAGTTTTTCTTCCATTGTAGTTAATACTTACTTGTATGCTGTTGTTTAGATTTCTTTGGTAACTTAATTCCCATGTAAAATTGTCGCCGGCCTTTAAACCGTTTAGCATTTCGTAGGCAACGGACGAGTTTTCCGCACCATTATAAGCAATCTTAATTAAGTCTAGCCTACCTGTCAAGCTTCCTTTTTCAGTTTGATTATATTTTAATTCCAGAGCAAGTGTCTTTATCGTTGCTTTTTCTTTGGTGTTTTCGCTAATATTATTTTGTTTGTCTGAATATTTAAAAATCCCGCTCATTCTAAATACTGTATTGGGTTGAAAAATCAGTCTTTGCTCAGTTTCATAAGCTGCTATTAGGTAATTTCGTACAGGAAAGAACTTGGAAATATTTGTTTTTTGACTGAAATTATTTTCGCTAGTGAGTGACCAAGATTTTAGCAGATTGAATCTCCACTTAACTTCATGTGATAGCAGTTCACGGGTTTCAATACCGTTGGTAAGCAGCTGGCGTGATTTATTATTGATATATGTATAATCGGCACCAAACACCGCAGAACCCTGATTAAAGAAAATGCTGTGCCGCGTATTGTTGTTAGAGCCCAATAAAAAAGTATCTCTTATAACCGCGAAGGGATTGTAGCTGTCTTTGCCGAGTTCAGCGCTTATTTTGTTATCCAGCCTCAAAGCGGTTTGCAGGGCCCATCTATTTGCAAAGCGACTAATCCTTAGACTTGATTTTTTTAATACGACAGAGGGTCTGATACTTAATGAAACACTTAATTGGTTTTGTAAAACCTTAACATACTGATTAGTCGGCGCATATATGCGAATAAATTTTGCCTGATCGGCAAATTTTGAGTTTTCGAATTCATTCAGTTCTTTAATCCCATTGTTGTTATAGTCTATCCAGGCAAATTGGCCCTGTCCTGGAGCAACCTCCAGATAATAGAACTCTCTTTTGTTTTCCTGCCCATACCCCGTTTCATAGAAAATACTTGACGTTATCAAACCTTTAAAATATTTTGGGTTATACTCTAATCGGTTTAGTAAGGTATTATCGGATTTAAGAAATTGACCGACTACATTTTTTTTTAGGTCAAGCTTACGGTAGGTTACCAATATTGTGAAAGGATTGTTTTTAAGCGAATAGATTGAACTCTTCAAGCCGATGTTGGTGGCAAGTGTACTGTCTTTAAGAGATCGGCTAAAGTCTTTTAGCGTATCATTATAATAAGCCAACTTATCTCTTCTTTCTTTATAGAAGAGCTTGATAGCATTTTTGGAACTGTCCGCATTGGCAACACTTCCTTCCCACTCCCAAAACTGATAAG
The DNA here is from genome assembly GCA_937868565.1 of uncultured Bacteroidota bacterium. Lineage (GTDB taxonomy): Bacteria > Bacteroidota > Bacteroidia > B-17B0 > Aurantibacillaceae > Aurantibacillus. Next base: position 3,263 of record CALMND010000295.1, read on the forward strand.
CTTTTGGCACCAGGTTGTTGTCTTTAGATTGAAAAAACAGATTATTTTCAAAAACATCAGAATAAGTAATTCTTGCGCGCTCTATTTTTTTTGAGATGGAGGAGCTGTGGCGATAGAATTTCGTGCGTTGCGAATTTATTTTGTCGGTGGTAAATAAATAGGAACCGTTATAGTTTGCTTTGTAATTCCTGTCGCTGTAGTTACCAGACACATTATGTCTGATACCTTCGTAAGAAGTTCCTTCTTCAAAAAGGTGGAAGGAATAATTCATGCCAATTTTGTTACTTTTTGCTAATCCTAATTCAGTAGAAGCGATGTGCTGGTCATTTCGGAGCAATCCTGTTAAGGGTCGATTCCAATCTCGGTCAAATTCAATACTTCTAAAACGCTCAATCTGACTAAACCGTTGTTGCACAAATTCGTAATTTAAATTGTAAAGCACTTTCGTTTCTTGTTTAAGAGAATCAGTACTTAGAATGTTCTGGTTTTTACTGGAAATTTTTACCCCGCTTCCTTCATCGTTACGCTTATCTTTTCCGCTGAACGTATTGATATTATTATTACTGTAAACGCCTTCGGCGTTTATAAGATGATTGGTAGTGATAGAGTAGGTGGCACCCATTGTGAGCATTTGATTTTTTTTCGGCGCCACTAATGGGATAACTGGTTCAAAACTACCTTGCAATTGGCCGTTGATTGGCGCTTTCCATACATATGTCTTGCCATTGGCGGAGGAACTGACTTGATTGTAGTTACCTTTCCCAAATCCTACATTGCTGAACTGCAGGGTGTAAAGGGCACTATCGGGATTTGAGCTAAATACATATACGTCCGGATAAATAAAATTAGCAACCACTGTATCTAACTTTCGGTAAAAAATCTGGCTATTGTTGAAAGGTGTTTGGGTAGCCCCTGTGTAATAGGCTTTATTAAGGCTGTCTCCAGCATCAATCAAAACATTTTTTTGGAGCTGATTTAAATTTTGTTGAAGAGGCCTATTTTTGTTGTCCTGTTCAGAAAAATAGTTCATATAAATTTTTGCTTTGTTCAGTTCAACTTCTTCTCCAAAGAAAAATAGAGATCTTGCATAATTTCTTTCGGCATATTGAAATTCTGCAACGATACGCTTGTCCTTGGTTATAATTTGCTTTGCTGTGAATGTGATCTCTGCGGAGTTGTAGTCAACAATGTAATCATTTTCCTGACCGCGTTGTAATAATTTTCCGTCGATATAAATTTTTTCTGTACCGCTTAAAATAATAATAAATGTTTCGTTATTAGCGCCTCTTAGACGGTAGGGACCTTGATTACTTTCAGTGCCGAAAAAAACCTGGCGCGAAAATTTACCACGCGATACGGCTCCTGTAATCTGTGTTTTAAAAATCAGGTGTTTTTTAGAACTACTATCTCTGTAGTTATTTTCTAAATACAGGCCTTGGGCACGTTTGTAAAAATTCATGAAGTAACTGTTCTGTGGTTTGGATAATTGATAATCACCTACAATCATTTTTGTATTATAATTGCTCAGTTGTATGTAAACTTTATCAAACTCCTGCAACTGAGCCGTAGTGCCGTCAGCTTGAAAAGGTATATTATTATCTGTAGCGGCCATTACCATGTCTATTTCAGGTGTCAGTTTGCCATTTACCTGTAAATTCAAATTCGAGTTAACAACGACATCTTGATTATTTCCGAAAGAAATGCCGCGACTTATGTTTCCATTTTTTGTAAGTCCGTCGTTTTGAAAAAGATTTTCCTGGTTTTGAATCTTATAGTTAATGGTAAACGGATTATTGGGACGGCTTAGGTCTTTGTAAAGTATGTCGGCATCTTTGTGATATAGCCGACGTTCAAAATTATAAGGGAAACGCCGATAAGTTACTGATAAACTATCCGGTTTTTTATCGCTAAAAATTAAAGCATGGCGTTTGACATCAATTCGTGGGATAAATGTGCTGTCTCGTTCGGGGTATATCTTAAAACTTATTGAACCGGGTACAAGACTGAGGCTGTCTAAAACAAGTGTGTCGGATATGGTCTTAAAGCGCTTGGTTTGTAGGGTATTAAATACCTGAGCGTTTCCCTTAAATAAAAATAAGAAAAAAAGATGGGCTAAACCTAATCGCAAAAAACGCACCATGTAATAACGTTCTTAAAGATACTAAATTGTGTGCGAAAATAGTCGAAATCAAATGGGGGTGCTTGTTTACACTTGGACTGCAAGCCATGCCATCATTTCCATTCCTGTTTGCAGTGCACTTTCGTCAATATTAAAGGTGGGGCTATGAACTCCGTCCGTAAATGTTTTTTGTTTCCCTGAGGTTCCTAATCTAAAGAAGCAACTGGGTATTTTTTGTGTGATAAATGCGAAATCTTCGGCAGTCATTCGTATGAGTAGCTCTTCCACATTTTCGGTTCCAAGATAATCTTTAGCCAAGGCGGTGCATAAATTGGTAAGTTCCACGTCATTTACAAGATAAGGATAACCATTTGCAATTCTCAAATGTGATTCAATTCCGTATTTTTCTGAATACGATTTTACAATGCGGTGTAATTGTGAGTGCACATTTTCCCTCCATGACTCGTTCATTGTTCTTAACGTTCCGGCAATGTCTACTTTTGGTGGAACAACATTGGTAGCACCTTTGCCTTCAATTTTGCCAAAAGCGACTACAGTTGGTATATTCTCACCTTCGGTTCCTTTTAGGGAGTCGCTTTGCATAAATCGGGCATTAATTTCAATTAGCATTTCTGAAGCAATAATTAGTGGGTTGACATAATCATTGGGCATTGCGGCATGACCGCCTTTCCCATTAACAGTTATATAAAGTTCATCAGTGCTGGCCATGTACATGCCGCTTTTAAAGCCCACTTTTCCACTTTCCATGCCGGGAAAAACGTGAAGGGCAAGCGCCTTATCAACCTTTGGATTTTCGAGTATTCCTTCTTTTATCATCAAACTTGCTCCCCCAGGTAAAACTTCTTCACCGGGCTGAAACATTATTTTTATAGTTCCTTCCCACTCGTCTTTTATTTCGTTTAAAATAAAAGCAGCTCCCAATGCACAGGCTGAATGCACGTCGTGACCACATGCGTGCATAATTCCAGGCGTCAAAGACTTGTAGTCGATTTCGTTCTTTTCTTCAATGGGTAAAGCATCCATGTCTGCCCGCAACAAAATGGTCTTTTTTCTTGGATTTTTACCTTCAATAGAAGCGAGGATTCCCGTGCCTACGAAACCAGCTTTGAATCCAATGCCGGCCTGCTGGAGTTGCTGCTGGATATATTTTGAGGTTTCTTTTTCCTGGAAAGAGAGTTCAGGATATTGATGAAGATGTCTTCTTATTTGAAGTATCTGATTAAAGTGTTGTTTTGCTAAGGCTTTTATTTTTTCCTTTAACATTATTTATTCCACAGCATTTTTATGCCGATTAAAATAATTACGATTGCAAATATTTGTTTCACTAATTTCGTATCTATAGTAATGGCTGATTTACTGCCAAAATAACTTCCTACGACAAAAGTAATAGCCATAACAGCTGCGTATTTAAAATCAACATGACCAGCTTTATAGTAATTAAATACTCCAAGAACACCAACCGGCAACATGAACATAAACAAAGTGGTTCCTTGCGCGGTTTTTTGATCGACCGCAAGCAAATAAACCAAAACCGGCACAATTATTATTCCGCCGCCAATGCCAATTAAACCGCTTAAAAACCCCGCCACAAGACCGACGGCTAATAAAACTAACACTGTATTCATTTTTCGAAATTAAAAGTCTGTAGTAAGTGATAAACCTACAATTTTTTTCTGAATTACGCGATCTTCTATTCCCCAACCAAAATCCAAACGCACAAAATAACCTAATAAGCGTGAACGTAATCCAAAACCAACTCCACCAACCAAAGGATTTTTATGATCTACCACAGTAATAACAATACCGGTAGAACCAGTTCCATTAACGTCACGTTCGACATATGTTTTTACATTTTCAGTATTTGGATCGTCAGTGGGATTTAAGCCAAACCAAGCAACACCCAAGTCTGAAAAGCCAACGATTTGAAAGTTGTTCAGGAAGTCCGAGCGTAAAGGGTGATCAAGTAAATAACTGAAAAGTGGGATTCTTAACTCGGAATTGAATAAAAGAAAATTGTTTCCGTTTCTGATATTCTGATTAAACCCGCGCATGTTGGTTGCTAGGGTCTGGAATTTATATTGCTCGGGTTTATAAACATTCACGTTACTATTAAAACTGGGATTCAGCCAATTGTCCACACCTCCCAAATAAAATATCAAGCGTTCGCTTCCTAAAGAATTACCACCGGCAAAACGATTACACCAAGTGATTTGTCTATGGATTTTTTGATAATGTCTAACATCAAATCCCGATGTGAACAAATCTCCGCCACCATTATCGCTATGCAACCAATATTCCGACCATACCTTCATGCGGAGTCCGTTATAAATATTCAGCATAATTTTTCGAGTATTATCAAAAATATACTCCAGGCGTGTGCCAATAATATTTTCGTAAGTGGGACGTTTTTTTAATGGGACATCACCACTGGCTAAGAAGTTGTACTTGTCATTACGGTATAAAAGTGAAACGCGAACCGCGGAAACAGGACTAAAAGGGTATTTTAAAGACATACGGATTGTGCTTGTGTTTATTCTCGCAGTTAAATCATTTTGCGAGGTGCCTGCAACGCCAACCTTATAATAAGTCTGTCTGTCAACCACTATCTGTTGATCCCATCTGTTTTTTCGTTGCTCCCAGCTCAGCATAAATTGATTGTCGAGAGATGGATTTATGCGAAAGCCTCCTGTGATCCGTTGATCTTCAAATAAATCGCTTATTGAGACTTTGGTTAAAAAGTTAAGCCCTGGATTAAGGTAAATAGCACCATTAGATCCTGTAAATCCAAAAACCTGGTAATTATTTGCCAAAAAAGAATTATCAAATTGCGTAACAATGTTATCGGTGTAAAAGGAGGTGTAATAATTTTTTAGAATAGGGAACTTAAATTGATTTTGATTTTTTTTAAGAGAATCGCGCTTTGCCGTTGTAGTATTTTTTTGCGAATCAGCATTTTCTTTTTCTTTCTCACCTTCGAACTTATAGTTTTCAAAATCAATGCCTTTATTACTATCATCAAGAGTCTTTTGCGGAGTCGTATTCTCGACAGCATAGTCTTTATAATCCATTGGATTTAAAATAGCGGGACTCACGTAACCCCGGTACCAAGAATTCATAGGTTCCTTAATCTCAATTTCTTCTAATTTTTCAACAGTATTAACAAGAAGCATGTTATTGTTGTTTGCATAAACTACTTCTGCTACATGCGTTCCCAAAAGATTAATACTTTGTTCAAG
>CALMND010000296.1 GCA_937868565.1 uncultured Bacteroidota bacterium
CAAAAAGAAGAATTGCTTAAAGATGATAATGGGGAAGAAATCCCATTGAACGAAACTAAACCAGAAATCAAAAATAACACGACAGTCATTACTCCTGTTAAACCTAAAGTTGAAGTAAAAGAAAAAACCGCAGCTGAAAAATTAGCTGAAAAATTTAAGAAGAAGAAAAACAAAACCGGCGGAGGAATTGGCGATAGTGAGCAAGCGGGCGAAAGCGGTTCACCAAACGGAGATCCTTTTAAAAATGGGACTGGTGGAAGTGGTACGGGCACAGGCGGCGGTGATGGAGACGGTGAGGGTCTTGGTTCTGGTCCGGGTAAAGGCCCCGGTTTCGGTGGGGGTAAATACGGTGTAGATTTAAAAGGTCGTGCTATTGTAAAGCCGCCAAAACTGCCAAGCGATACCAAAGAAGAAGGGAAAGTGGTGGTTGAAATTACCGTGGATACAGAAGGAAATGTTATAGAAGCAAATCCTAACGGTAGAGGTACAACAACAAGTAGTGCTTTGTTAAAGGCAAAGGCCAAGCAAGCGGCCTTAGCCACCAAGTTTAATGTGGATGGCAAGTTCGAAGAGCAAAAGGGAACAATAACTATAATTTTTTCGTTCAACTAAATGGTGTATCAACAAACGCTGGAGTATTTATTCGCGCGTTTACCAATGTATCAACGCATTGGCGCTGCGGCGTACAAGGCAGATCTAAGTAATACCATTAAGATATCTGAAGTTTTAGGGAAACCCCACGCGAAATTAAAATGTATTCATGTGGCGGGTACTAATGGAAAAGGCTCCAGTAGCCACATGATTGCGGCTGTCCTTCAGCAATCAGGTTATAAAGTAGGATTGTACACGTCGCCGCATCTTTGTGATTTCAGGGAGCGAATAAAGGTAAATGGTAAAATGATTCCTAAAAACTACGTGGTGGATTTCGTACAAAAGTATAAAGAAGCCTTTGAACTCATTGAACCCAGTTTTTTTGAATGGACGTTTGGTTTGTCTATAGATTATTTTTCAAATGAGGAAGTAGACGCTGCAGTAATAGAAGTAGGATTGGGTGGAAGATTAGATTCTACAAATATTATTAACCCAAAAGCCTGTTTAATAACGAACATCAGCTTCGACCATATGAATTTATTGGGAGATACTTTAGAGAAAATTGGACGAGAGAAAGCAGGTATCATTAAACCCCGTATTCCTGTTGTAGTAAGTCAGTATCAAAGCGAAACCGGTCCCATGTTCAGCACAATAGCTAAAGAACAAAAAGCTCCGATTGAATTTGCAGATAAAAATTATAAAATAGTCGACCATAGGGTTTTAGGAGACTTGCGTTTAGTCACTGTACTGAATAAAACAACGGGACAAACAAGTCTATATGAACTTGATTTAACCGGCAATTATCAACTTAAAAACTTGCTGGGTGTTTTAAATATTTTAGAGTTCATTGAAAAATTAGGTTATTTGATAGAGCCTGAAAACATAAAAAGTGGTTTGAAACAGGTAATCAAGCTTACCGGAATTCAGGGTAGGTGGCAGAAACTGAGTGATAAACCACTTGTTATTGCAGATACAGGTCATAATGAAGATGGCCTCAAACAAGTGATTGAGAATTTTAAGATGATAGATTACTCAACACTTCATTTTATCTTTGGAATGGTAAATGATAAGGATCCAAATAAAATCCTT
>CALMND010000297.1 GCA_937868565.1 uncultured Bacteroidota bacterium
TGCCTTTATTGCAAAAAAACCTTTGGCAAATTTATGCAGGAGGGAGTTAAATCACCTGCATTCTTAAAATATAAAGTTGCCGGAGGCGGGTACAAATTGAATGTGCAATGCCCCAATTGTTTTTCTGTTGACCGGTCTCGTCTCCTTTACCTTTTCTTTCAAATAAGAACGGAAGTCTATAAGAAGAAAACCAGTATTTTGCATATTTCTCCCAACAAAGAAATAGCAAGAGTGCTTAAAGGAGAGACCATTACTCAAACCGTTGGTAGCATTGAACCTGAAATGTATATGGAGTTTAATCCTATACATTTGGATGTTCAAAAAATGAAATTACCAGACAACTCCTTCGATGTTGTAATCTGCTGTCACGTAATTGAACATGTTGACGATGATGTTAAAGCGATGAGCGAAATTTACCGGGTATTGAAGCCTGGCGCCTTTGCGGTGTTGCAAGTGCCACTAGCACTAAATTTGGAAAAGACCATTGAGGATAAAACATTAAAAACAAACAAAGAGCGCAAGTTAATGTTTGGTCAAGTAGATCACGTAAGACTTTATGGGCTTGATTATCTTGAAAAACTAAAATCAGTTGGCTTTAGAGTAGAACTTGACAACCCGTATAAAAACAAATGGTTACCCGAAAACGAACTGGCCCGCCACCGACTTGACCCCTTGGAGGACGTTATTGTTGCTCGAAAAGATTAAGTCCTTTAATAAAGTATGTTTAAATTATTTTCAGTTCTAAAATATATAAAAGGATATTGGAATTATGCGTTTCTTAACATTGCATTTAATATTCTTTATTCCGTATTTTCGGTAGTATCCATTGCTCTGGTGTTTCCTTTTTTAAAATTGCTTAATTCCTCAAACGAAGAATTATTGAAAATGAAAAGTCAAATAGCACCCCAGTTTTCTATTTTAAAAATTACCAGTTATGTTTTTGATGGATTTAATTACTACATCTCTAGGTTAATTTTTAGCCTGGGTTCGGATACGGAAGCAATTCTCTCCGGCAAAGTCAAAGCTCTGGTTTTTATTTGCCTTATTGTATTTATAATGACTTTTTTCAAAAACCTTTGTCGTTACATGGCTATGTTTTTTATTGCTCCCATACGCAATGGCGTTGTTAGAGATCTGCGGAATAAACTCCATAAAAAAAGTCTTCATCTTCCTTTAAGTTATTACAACGAGGAAAAAAAAGGTGATTTATTGAGCAGAATAACTAACGACGTAGTTGAAATAGAATTTGGTATTATGACAAGTTTGGAAATTATTTTCAGGGAACCTCTAACCATACTTATGTTTTTATCTTCCATGATTGTGATTAGTCCAAAATTGACTTTATATGTGTTTGTCTTTTTACCCATAGCCGCCTTTTTTATTGTTTTACTTGGTAAAAGTCTGAAAAGAGCTTCTCAGCGAAGTAAAGAAACGCTTGGTCATTTGTTTACAATTATTGATGAAACTCTAGGAGGCATAAAAATTATTAAAGCATTTACTGGAGAAAAATTTATTCAGCAGCGTTTTGAAACTATTAATCAAAAATTTTATGGACAGTCGGTTAAGGTGTACAGAAGAACGGATCTGTCCTCTCCTTTAAGCGAAAGCATAGTGGTAGGAATTTTGATGCTGATACTTTTTTTAGGCGGTAAAATGGTTATCTACGGCGAAGGCGGTCTGGATGCGGAGACCTTCATACTCTATTTCATTGCTGCCTCTCAAATAATTCCCCCTATTAAACAAATGACAGTTGCGTACGGCTTCATTCAAAAAGGAGTTGCTAGCGAAGAAAGAATTGATAAAATTTTAAATGCACCTTTAGTGATTGAAAATCCCACCGATCCAAAACCCATAGGAACCTTAAAATATGCCATAGAATTGCGCAATGTATCTTTTGCATATAAAAAAGGAGACAGCGGGTATGTTCTAAGAAACATTGATTTGAAAATAGAGAAAGGCAAAACCATTGCATTGGTAGGTCAAAGTGGAAGTGGAAAAACCACAATGGCCGATATGATTCCGAGATTTTACGACACTGACAGTGGCGAAATTTTATTTGACGGAACCAACATTAAGGAGTTTAACTTGCTTGATTTGAGGCAACAGATAGGAATTGTATCACAAGAAAGTATTTTATTTAACGATACTATTTTTAATAATATCGCCTTTGGCTTACCTAATGCAAGTATAGAAGACGTAAAAACAGCGGCAAAAATTGCGAACGCTCATGAATTTATACAATCTTTCGAAAATGGCTATGATACTAATATTGGTGACAGAGGAAGTAAATTAAGCGGGGGTCAAAAACAAAGAATTTCTATTGCCAGAGCCATTCTTAAAAACCCTTCTATTTTAATTTTGGATGAAGCCACTTCTGCGCTTGACACTGAAAGCGAAAAACTGGTGCAGGAAGCGCTTTACAATTTGATGAAAAACCGCACAAGCATTGTTATCGCACACCGTTTGTCAACCATCTCTAATGCTGACGAAATCATCGTTTTAAGCAAAGGAGAAATTATTGAACGTGGCAACCACACTCAACTTATAGAGCTAAACGGCAACTACAAAAAACTATGCGATATGCAGAGTTTTAAATAAAAGAGCTTGATGCCTTTCGAAATTTCTACTTTTTTAAAAATAAAAAATGAGCCTGATTATCAGTTGGTTAATGAAATTTATTTTACTGCGCAAATTTTCCTTGGGGGTTAGAGGGCAAGACTTGGTCTTAAAGATGTTAACTGTGTTAAACCAGTGAGTACAGACACACTGTTAAAAAACGTGGCGTACCGAAAAGCCAAAAGAGTAGGAGTAATTTAAAAAATGAAAAATGAAAAAAACAATCATCATTGCAGCAGGCTTACTTGTCATAAGCCTTAGTTCATGCAAAAAAGACAGAACCTGTGCATGTACATATACATACACAAGCACTTCAGGAAGTGTAACAACTAGTCCCGAAGAAACGACTGTATACACAAAAGTCAAAAAAAGTGACGCAAAATCCCTTTGTCAAAAATCAACTTATGTAACTGTAAACTCTAAGGGAGAAACGAGTACCGGTGTAAATGATTGTAAACTTAAATAAGAAAAATCATGAAAAAAGAAATATTTTTTGTGGCCATAGCCACTCTAGCAGTAACTTTAGCTTCCTGCAGAAAAGAACGTACCTGTGAGTGCAAAACAAATACTACAGAAGTTAGAACTGGAAATAATCCAAGCACAACAGCCTACACCACAACTAGTAAGTTAACTGTGGCCAAACAAAAGAAAAAGGAGTTTACATACACTTCAAATTGCTTCTCCACTAAAACCACAAACACCTTTAATGGCGGCGGCAGTGGCAATAACGCTTACACTATTGTAAGTACGGATGATACCACTTGTGAGTTAAAATAAATCTGATTTTTTAAAAACAAATACGTGAATTTAGCCCTGTCTAATGAAATAGTCAGGGCTTTTATTTGCCATAATTGTAAACATTTAACCAGTGCATAAGGGATTAACAAACTCTTATCAATAACTAATAAACTCGTCGTTCGATACCTCCCCATTTTAAATCTAATTTCAGGATAAAATGAGCGGTCAATTATTTATAGTACCAACCCCAATCGGAAACCTTGAAGACATAACTCTGCGCGCAATAAATGTTCTCAAATCGGTTGACCAGATTTTAGCGGAAGATACACGCACCTCTTCTTTTTTATTGAAACATCTGCAAATTGAAAAACCGTTGCGGTCTTACCATCAACATAACGAACATAAGGTGTTGGAAGAACTCATTTCTAATTTAAATTCTGGGAAAAACATCGCCCTTATTTCCGACGCGGGAACACCCGGCATTTCAGATCCTGGTTTTTTATTAATACGAGAGGCCATTGCCAATAACATTCAAGTGATTTCTCTTCCTGGTCCTACCGCTTTCGTACCAGCGCTGGTAAATAGTGGTCTGCCCTGCAATGAATTTACTTTTTACGGATTCTTGCCACAAAAAAAAGGAAGACAAACCAAATTAAAACTACTGGCAATGGAAAGTAAAACTTTCGTCTTATACGAATCGCCCTTCCGGCTCGTCAAATTACTGGAAGAGCTAAAGGACCACCTTGGCGAAGAAAGAAAAGCGACCGTTTCACGCGAACTCACAAAAGTATTTGAAGAAACAAAACGCGGTTCTGTAAGTGAATTGATTACCTATTTTTCGACCAAACCTGTGAAAGGTGAAATAGTGGTAGTGGTTGCAGGAAATAAAAACATAGAAACTGAAATAGATGGTTAAATATCAAAACATAGGAGCACCGCCCGGAACACTTTTCTATAATGGAGAGCAGACAGGTGAAAAAGTAAAAATCACTTTAATCGAATTTAACGAAAAGGAATTTTTTGAGCAGGAGTTTTTTGACCTTTCTGACTGCCTAGAACATGTGAAAGATAATATGATTAAATGGATAAACGTAGAAGGTGTTCACAATACTGACCTTGTCGAAAAAATTGGCAAACTATATAATATTCACCCATTAACGCTAGAAGACATTGTACATGTTGATCAAAGGCCAAAATTTGAAGATTATGACCATTATCTGGTTTCCATTTTAAAAATGATTATGTATGGTAAGGAGGTTCATTCTGAACAATTGTCGTTGGTTCTTTTTAAAGACACTGTTATCTCTTTTCAGGAACCTGGAGGAGGTGACGCCTTCGATATTATACGCACTCGTTTAAGATTGGCAAAAGGACGTGTGCGCCGCCTAGGAGCCGATTACTTGTTTTATGCCTTGATGGATGCGGTGGTAGATTGGTATTTTAATGCCCTCGAAAAAATAGGCGACAAAGTGGAACACATCGAAGAAGAAATCATTAACCAGCCTAAACGCGAATCGCTTATTCAGCTATATAATTTAAAAAGAGAAGTTATTTATATGCGTAAACAGGTTTGGCCTGTGCGTGACATGATAAGTAATCTTTTGCGTTCTGATTCCGAGTTTATTACAGCCAACACACAACTCTTTTTTCGCGACTTGCAGGATCATAGTACCCGAATTATTGATACGGTGGAAACATACCGCGACCTCCTAGGTGGTATGATGGATATATATTTGAGTACCAACGCTAATAAAATGAACGAAGTTATGAAGGTACTCACCATCATGTCGAGTATTTTTATCCCAGTAACATTTATTGCAGGTGTTTACGGTATGAATTTTGACTACATGCCAGAATTAAAATCACCTTACGGTTACATTGGAGCCTGGATTTTAATGCTCAGTGTTATGTTGGGGCTAGTCTTTTTCTTTAAAAGAAAAAAGTGGCTTTAAAGGATTACGTGAGTTCTACCGCGTCCGGGTATTTAGCTTTCCAGTTCTTCAGACTTTCTTTAGTTCTCACAGTAATAACCGTTCTGTTATCTATACGCAGTTTTACGAGGTATGTACTTCCTTTAACTTCTGCTATTCTCTTTGCAATTGCTTTCATTTTCTATGTTCTTTAGTACTTGTTGTTTCATTTAACAACACAAATAAAAAAAATTAGTTTAATAACTAACGTTAAAATAGGTAAAATAATCGATAAACTAATGTAAAATAAGCTAAAAACGCCTCTAGTGAGGCGTTTTACTGTTTATATCGTGTTAAAAACTACTTTACTTGATTTACTACGGCGCTAAAAGCCTCAGGATGATTCATGGCCAAATCAGCCAATACCTTACGGTTTAACGTCAAGCCTTTTGCATTTAGCTTCCCCATAAATTCCGAATAACTCATTCCGTGCTCTCTTACACCTGCATTTATACGTTGAATCCACAAACCACGCATGGTTCGTTTTTTGTTTTTACGATCGCGGTAGGCATAAGTTAAACCTTTTTCAAGAGTATTTTTGGCTATTGTCCAAACATTACCTCTTGCACCCCAATAACCTTTGGTTAAATTGAGAATTTTTTTTCTGCGAGCCCTGCTGGCTACATGATTGACTGAACGTGGCATTTTTTACTTTTTTTTCTTTGGACGTTAGTGCTGCGCAAAAGCGCAATCTTTCTTACTAAAATCCGGGTTACACAATTGTTTTAATTAACCGGTATATCAATTTAAAGAACTTTTTCGCTTAGATTCCTAACATGAATTTCACGTTCGGGGTATCTGCTGCACTTACAAGGCCACTCTTAGCCAAACCGCGTTTGCGGTCTTTTTCTTTTTTGGTTAAGATGTGACGTTTATAAGCATGCTTTCTTTTAATTTTACCGCTTCCAGTAAGGCTAAAACGCTTTTTAGCGCTGGAATTAGTTTTCATTTTTGGCATCTCTTATCGTTTTTAAGGATGGCAAAGATAGGGGTTTTTTAGGTTTGACAAAAGAAAAAATGGAAAATCATTCTCTTTTGCTCTTTTTCATGCTATTTTCCTCTCTTTTTTGATCTAGTTTCATTAAATAAAAAGAAATATTTGTTAAAAACAAATAAGATCTATCTATTTCGGCTACCATTTTATTATTTCGTCGGTTTTTTTTAAATAACTTTTAAAAAATAGGATTTTATTTATAATTAAATTATTAAAGGTAATGAATTGCGGCGCTTAATCTCCATTCGCTGAGTCAACAACCTAAAAATTCATCTGCTCCCAAAGCATATCTTTTAGCTCGACTATGTTCTTTTGTGAAGCAGAGGAAAAGAAAACAAAAGGAACTTTGTTTTTTCCTCTTAATCGCTTGTTCAAATCCTTGCGCATTTCTTCTTCTAATTCCTCGTCCATTAAATCGCATTTACTTATTGCGAGTATCCTCTTTTTATCCAACAGCTCGGGATTGTATTTTTTTAATTCGTCGAGTAATATTTTATACTCTTCAATAATGTCTTTGCTATCGCAACTTACTAAAAACAAGAGGCTGGAATTTCTTTCAATATGTCTTAAAAAACGTAAACCCAAACCTTTTCCCTCGTGCGCTCCTTCAATAATACCAGGTATATCAGCCATCACAAAGCTTTTGTAATCACGATAATTAACAATTCCCAAATTGGGTACAAGCGTGGTAAAAGGGTAATTTGCAATCTCGGGTTTAGCGGCGCTCATTACCGAAAGCAAAGTTGATTTGCCCGCATTGGGAAAACCTACCAGTCCTACATCTGCCAGCACTTTTAACTCCAATACTTTCCATTCCATTTTTCCTTTCTCACCGGGCTGGGCGTGTTCAGGACTTTGCACGGTGCTGTTTTTAAAATTGGCGTTTCCCAAACCTCCACGTCCGCCGGGAACCAAAATTTTTTCTTCACCGTCTTCGGTTATTTCAAAATGAATTTCGCCAGTTTCTGCATCACGGGCAACAGTCCCTAACGGCACTTCCAGGTATTCGTCTTTACCTTGTTTACCCGAACTATTAGAGCTAGAACCGTTTTCACCTTCCTTAGCGATAACATGTTTGCGGTATTTTAAGTGAATCAGAGTCCAGAATTGTTTGTTACCTCTTAAAATAATATGTCCGCCGCGCCCACCGTTTCCGCCATCGGGGCCACCGAAGGCCGTAAATTTATCACGGTGAAAGTGTACCGAACCAGCTCCGCCTTTCCCGCTCCGGCAACATATTTTTACGTAATCAACAAAACTTGAATCCATCTTTAGAAATAAAAAAGCCTAACCCATATTAGGGCCAGGCCTTATCGTAAATATTTTTTATTTGCGCTTTTTAGCGCTTTTTTTCTTGGTGCTTTTACTTTTAACGGTAATTTTTTTAGTCTTGGTTTTTTTAATTTGTTTTTTTACCGCTCCCTTTTTCGGAACTGCCTTCATAGCCCTATTGTTAGAAGACTTGTTGTTTTTAGCTTTTACCTTAATGACCATTTTTTTTGCCTGCGTTTTCGGAGCAGATTTCTTCGCAGCTTGTTTTATGTTCGATTTTTGTTTTGCTTTAGTAACTTGCTTTTTAGCCGCCGTCTTGGTTGATGTTTTTTTTGCAACTTTTTTCGGAGCAGATTTTTTCTCAGAATCCTTTCTCTTCAAAAGCTTTTGGATGTTTGATTTTTTTTTGTCAGAAGGCTTTAGTGCTTTTGAAATGTTTTTCACTTTTGTGCTCCCAATCGCCGACTTGTTAAGCGCTTTATTGTTCTTTTTCGCCCGTTTCTGTTCTTCAGCCTCTTCGGCTTCTGCACGTTTAATGGCATCAATTT
>CALMND010000298.1 GCA_937868565.1 uncultured Bacteroidota bacterium
TACACTCTTTCCTACCGACGCTCTTCCGATCTACACATAATCTCCTTCAACTTTCCATTTCTGATTAATATTTAAACCAGTTGAAGGGTTAATAATGGCGGTGTCTACATGCAAATCATCATAAGCCACATACACTCTTTGATTTCTGTTAAATGCACCTTCAGAAGCCAAAATCATTGAATCTCTGAAAACAATAGTTCTTTTCTTTAAAATCGGATTAGCATCTACCTGTACCCCGTTTAAAAATCTATTTAGTGTAACTGTAATCTCACCTGCGGGATAATTAATTGAATCGGATATCTGAGCCATCTTATTAGCATCGCCCTCTCCCAAAAAAACTTTATTTACGCGAATGATTTGCACCTTTTCTTGTGGATTTAAAACCGCATATACACTGGGAATCTCCTTATAGGGCGCATTAACTTTTAGATCGTTTTTGCAGGAATTAAACCCGAAAAGAGAAATAAGAACAATAAAAAAACGTTGCAAGTTCATCTTTCAAAGATAACTGAAAAATATTGCGATTATAACTCTTTTAACTTTAAATGCAGGTTTTTATATAAAGTGCCAAATCCCTGGTATAAGTGGTCAGAAAAAGTTCGTTCGTGGAATACACTAACAAAAAAGCCTTTCACCTTTTTCACCTCATAAGCCATCTCTAACATTGTTTTTAAAGCAGAATGCGGCTCGGTCATTTCATAAATCGTAAAAGCTCCATCCATAACACAAAATGGCATAAACAAGAGTTCTTCAGCAGTCTCTTTTTCAAAGTTGTAATAATAAAACGGAAAAGAAGTGCCGGCTCTGAAACCGGGAGACGAAGCGAAACCCATGGTGAAGTCCGCAATCACACCGTTTTTTATCATCAGTAAAGGGGTGGTCCTTATGTCAAAACGAAGAAAGTGCTGACGAACACATGAAACTGCTTCGCCGGACTTGACTCTAAGGAGGTTAATTTCCTGTTCAAAAAGTTGTTGTTCAAGTGAAGAATCATAAGAAGGGTGCAAACCAATATGCGCTTTGTTTTTTTTCAATAGATCAAATACCTCTTTAAAAGCGGGCGACTGCGGATTAACAGTTCTGTCATATTTTGTGCCGGTCCTAAAAAGAAAAAACCAAAACAAAGGAATGTTTTGTTGTCTGCAAAATGCACTTACATCTTCGTAAACATCAAAGGGGTCGGGTTTTGAACCGCACAGTACCAAAATTCGGTTAATAGTGTTTTTAAAATCCAGTTTCGCAATATCCCTGGCCGTCGCCCCAAGGCTGCGCACAATTCCCTTTCGTTTGAAGGCGTATAGATTATCAACATCAAGTGTACTGAGAATCTTCATTTTTTTTTCGGGAAATTTAAAATTTTCAAAAAAAGACTCGAGCTCTGTTTTAAATTCTAAAATCCACAGGTCTACCAGCGGTTTTAAATGAAATTGGTGTTTGTATAGCAAAGAAGACTTGGCTTCAAAACGTCCATGAATGTCCTTATCAAAGGTTTGCCATTCTTCGTAACGTGAGATAAAATAAAATACAGCTGAGAAAATATCAAAATGGAAACCCTGATTTTCTTCACTATTTTCAAAAAAATAAAGTGAATTATTTTTGAAACAAGGCGCTGGTCTGGTTTCATATATTTCATTTTCACTTAATAAACTATTGGGTTTTATTTTAAAGGCACCTTTTATTTCTTTTACTGAATAATTTATTTTCAGGTGTGGCGAGGATTCAAACAATCCAATATCATTTGTCACAGAGCAGCTGATACCTAACACATGATTAAAAACAAATTTAAAGACGTATTTCAATCGTTCACTCTCAAAATCTGAATAAATAAGGCAAACTGGCTCCTGGCGGCCAACGTTTAAATTGAGTACGCGGTTTAAATCCTGTTTTGTGAGCATGGCTAAAGATATTAAAAATTGTGTCTGATCTACCGTAAAAGGCTTAGCCGATAGCCACTACTTAAAAAAAATGATTAGCGCCCAACAACGGTGAACCTATTGTTTTCGCTGGTTCCTCTGTATAATATATTTATCCTTGCGTTATTATCAAGGTTAGAGCTTTAGCTCCACCTTTCCGTCATTTATTCCGCCGTCGATAAATCTGCTTGGATGAAATATTTTATTTCAAGGTAACTTCTGTAAAACCATTTTGTTCTGCTTCTTGAACAATCTTTACTTTTTCTTCCAAGGTTAGTTGTTTTGTGCTAATACTTCTTATTTTAAAGTTAATTAATTTTAACTTTATCACTACGAGTGTAATCTATTAGGGGGCCAGAACATATTCCGTACTGAATTTTCCTTTTTTTTCATTTTTATACGTTTTAAAGTTAAACTTTTGTCTACTTTTAAACCATACTATTTTTGGGCGAGCTCACAGCAACACCCCTCACACATAAAAACAAATCACTCTTAATACTGCTTCTGTACGGCAGATACAAACAGCCCATAGTTTTACTTCAACGCAAATCTTTATTCACTGGCAATAACAGCAATAGCTTTTCATCCTTTTTAAAATGTAATTGAACTACCTCGATTTGCTTATGTATCGCAGTTTTTATGGTAATAACCGGTAAATTCCTAAAACAAATCTACTACCAACTATAGCAAAATATAGCTGAGTTTTATAGTAAATTTTTCTCCATAAAAAAAGCGCTCCAAATTGGGAAGCGCTTTTTTTTAAAATAAATAAAACTATTTTAGTTTAAATGCAGTTTTTACCTTGCTCACATAATCCAACTTCTCCCAGGTAAACAATTCCACTTTCATGGTTTTAGTTTTACCATCAGGCGATTTAAACGTCTTGGTAACCACTTCGTTCTTGCGTCCCATGTGCCCATAGGCCGCAGTCTCACTGTACATTGGCGTACGTAACTTAAACCGTTGTTCGATAAAGTAAGGGCGCATATCAAATACTGATTGCACTATTTTTGCGATTTCTCCGTCCGTCATTTTAACTTTAGCGGTCCCATAAGTATCAATAAAAATACCCATAGGCTGGGCTACACCAATGGCGTAAGACACCTGAACTAACACCTCACTGCACACGCCGGCAGCCACTAAATTTTTAGCAATGTGCCGTGTAGCATAAGCCGCCGAACGGTCCACTTTACTCGGGTCCTTTCCTGAGAAAGCTCCACCTCCATGTGCTCCTTTTCCTCCATAGGTATCCACAATAATTTTACGTCCCGTTAAACCGGTATCGCCATGCGGTCCACCAATCACAAACTTACCCGTTGGGTTAATGTGGTAATTGATTTTGTTATTAAACAAGTGAGCGTATTTTGGATAATTCTTCTTAACACGCGGAATTAATATTTCAATAATGTCTTTTTTAATTTTAGCCAACATTTTTGGCTCTGCATCAAAATCGTCATGTTGAGTAGAAACCACAATGGCATCAATGCGAACAGGAGTATTGTTATCATCATACTCCAAGGTTACCTGAGACTTAGCATCAGGACGCAAATATTTAATTTGTTTGTTCTCGCGGCGTAATGCTGCTAATTCCAATAATATACCATGCGCCAAATCCAGGGCAAGGGGCATATAATTAGCCGTTTCGTTGGTAGCATAGCCAAACATCATACCCTGATCACCCGCACCCTGATCTTCCTTTTTCTGACGCTCCACACCTTGATTGATGTCTGCTGACTGCTCATGAATAGCAGATAAAATACCGCAGGAGTTAGCCTCAAACATGTATTCTGACTTCGTATAACCAATTCTACGAATTACTTCGCGTGCAATCTCCTGCACGTCTAAATAGGCTTTTGATTTAACCTCACCGGCCAAAACTACCTGACCCGTGGTAACAAGCGTTTCGCAGGCTACTTTGCTGTTTGGGTCAAAGGCTAAAAAATTGTCAATAAGCGCATCCGATATTTGATCGGCTACTTTGTCCGGGTGTCCTTCTGACACTGATTCTGATGTAAATAAATATCCCATAATGGATGTTTGATTTTATAATTTAAATTAAGTTTCAAATGTAAGTGAATGGGTTGAATAAACAAATTATTTCAGTGGGCTCAGTTTGAATTCGTAAAATTCCATAATCTGATTACAGAGTAATTTTTTACAAGCTTCATCTACCATAGATTTAGCACTATTCTCATTGTCCGCACTAACTTCTAAAGTTATGTGTTTACCTATCCTAACGTTTTCAATTTCTGAAAGGTTTAGGTTCTTCATAGAACCTGTTACGGCTTTACCCTGTGGGTCAAGTAATGCTTTCAAAGGCATCACATCTATATCTGCTAAAAACTTGGCCATTTAATAAAAATATTGAATCACAAAAGTAAAATTAAACTTTCTTCTTTAAAAATATATTATCCACAATACTCAACAAAATATAAAGGAAAATTATCAGAGGAATTCCAACAAATTTAAAGCTCACCATGAGGATGAGACAAATCCCCAAGAAAATATACCTCAGCTTGTTGTCTGTCCAGCGAAAGTTCTTAAACTTAAGCGCAAATAAAGGCAATTCAACTACTAATAACAGGCTTAATCCAATAGAAATTAGACACAACGCAATCGGTGAGTTTAACAAATACATAACTACCATTCCGGTTATGTTTCCATTATCGGCAAACAGCTGTTCGTTTTCAATCACAGATTCTATGTCAAACAGGTTCAGGTCTAATTGTTTCAATACCAAACAAAATCCACAAACAATCATAGAGTTTGCCGGAGTTGCCAACCCAATAAAAGAATCTGTTTGTCTGGTATCATTATTAAACTTTGCCAATCTTATTGCAGAAAAAACAGCAATAATAAAGGCAAAATACTTAATGAAATTATCGTTCCTAAAATCAATAACTACGCCGGCAAGTGTAAAGGCTTCGCGGTTATTTAAACTCTTTTGAAGCGATAAGGTGTAACTAAAATCAATTAATTTAAACATAATCATAGCAGGTACCACACCAAAAGTAATCATGTCTGCCAAACTATCCAGATCTTTACCTATTGGCGAAGAAACCTTTAGCAGCCGAGCCACAAATCCATCAAAAAAATCAAGAACAAGAGCTATCCCCACCAAATAACAGGCCCAAGTTAAATTACCCTCATTTACTTTTACAATTGCTAAACAACCGCACACAGCATTTCCGCAGGTAATAATATTGGGAATATGTTTTTTTATCTGCAATCAGCTGGAATTTTATACGTTAAAGTTAAACAATCCTGGCACAAAGCTCTTCCCATTTTTCCATTTCTTTTTCCAGATCGTTTTTTAATTTGTCGTAGTTGATAAAGAAAGTTTTATCGCCACTCAATTTCTTGTATTCTTCAGCGTCGGCTAATGTTTCATCCAAGTCTTTCAGTTTTTTCTCTAATCTTGCTATGTTTTCTTCTACTTTTTTTATCTGACTCTTAATGTGCTTTTGCTCTGCTTCCTTCTCCTTTTCGGCTACAACCGAAGCAGGGTCTGGTTTAACAACTGCCTCCGCCTTCACTTCTTTTTTATCCAAATCCAATTCGTTTAGTCTTTCTACTTTACGCAATTGCATAAATTCCTCAATATCGCATAAATGTTCCTTCACTTTTCCGTCACGAAATTCAAACAAGCGGTTACAAATTCCCTTCATAAAATCTCTATCGTGACTCACCATAATAACTGTGCCCTCGTAATCAATCAAAGCCCGCTTAAGAATGTCTTTCG
>CALMND010000299.1 GCA_937868565.1 uncultured Bacteroidota bacterium
CCCTATATGGGAAATGCAGTACGACGAGGTGGTTCATAATTCGAAAGTATTGTTTAATACTTATTTATTTCCTTGGTTTCTAAGCAAACCTATGTTTTGTCTGTTTGCTCTGGCCACTATTTTTGTTTTCCTTAACTTAAAATCCCTGACTTCGTTTTTAAAGTATTCGTTTATTTTTTCCGCGCTTTTTTTTGTTTCTTTTATTATTGCTTTCTACCAGGTGTTTAACCTTCACGATTACTATCTCATTAACCTTATGATATTTCCTTTGCTGACATTTATTTGTTTTTTCAAGATAATTTCTGATTCAACTGTACTTATTAACAACTACAATTTTTTTAAAAGTGCGACGATAATAGTTCTGGTTTTGAGTGCCTTTAATTGTGCCACGATGTACCGTTTGAGAGCAGTACCAAATGACCCGTTCGTAAAATGGGCTCCTTTTGTTTCCGAAGATGAAATCAATCTGGCTGCTTACATTTTCTGGGACCTTGGAAACTCATACAATCGTATCGAAAACTTTACCCCTGTATTAAGAAGAAACGGAATCAAACGAGACGATATTATACTGAGTATTCCGGACAATAGCTTCAATATTTCGCTCTACTTTATGGACACCAAAGGTTTCACGGCAGCTAGAGACCATGTTATGAATGACAGCACTGTTTTAGACAGATTTTTAAACAAAAAGAAAAATGTCAAATACGTTGTTTTGAGTGATACCACATTAAAAAATGAGATATCTTTTGTGAGGTTCGAAAAACATTTAGAACCACTTTTTATCAAAGACAAGATTAAAGTGTATAAGATTAAACAAGACATTTAATTCATGCTTTTCAATTCCCTTCACTTTCTTTTGTTTTTACCTATAACCGTTGGGCTGTATTATCTTTTACCACACAAATATAGATGGATTTTCATTTTTATAGCGAGCTGCTATTTTTACATGTCTTTCGTTCCAATATATATTTTAATTTTATTTCTGATTATTCTTATTGATTTTTTCTCGGGCATTGCCATCGAAAAGTCAAAGGGAAAGCAAAAACGCTTTTACCTTATTGCAAGCCTCTTGTCTAACATACTATTACTTTGCTTTTTTAAATATTTCAATTTTTTAAATGATAACATCGTATATTTATTTTCGCTTGCGGGTTTTCAAATCAATCCCATTAATCTGAACATTGTTTTACCAATAGGACTCTCTTTTCACACCTTTCAATCAATGAGTTATACCATAGAAGTATATCGTGGGAAACAAAAAGCGGAGAGGCATCTGGGTTATTTTGCCAATTACGTCCTCTTTTTCCCGCAAATGGTTGCCGGCCCTATTGAGCGGTATGAAACTTTGGGCAATGAATTAAAAGCGGAAAAGAGCCTTATGTACGAAAACTTTTCAGCGGGTTTCCGTCTGATACTTTTTGGTTTAATGGTAAAAATGACCATAGCCGATAACATTGCCCCATTTGTGAATGAAGTGTATGCAAATCCTCTGCAACATTCTTCACTTAAAGTTTTTGGGGCCATTGTATTGTTTTCCTTTCAGATTTATGCAGATTTTTATGGCTATTCTACAATTGCACTCGGCTCGGCAAGGTTACTCGGAATAAGTATCATGACTAATTTTAGTACACCTTACCTCGCTAAAAGTATCTCAGAATTTTGGACACGCTGGCACATTTCTTTGAGCACATGGTTTCGGGATTACGTTTACATCAGTTTAGGTGGAAATAAAGTAAGCCTCCCAAAATGGAGTATAAATATTATGATCGTTTTTTTGGTAAGCGGCTTATGGCACGGTGCAAGCTGGACTTTTGTAGTTTGGGGCGCGTTACACGGAACTGTGCGTTTGTTGGAAAAATATTTTTCTAACCTTACCGGTTATAAAATTAAAGAAGGCTGGAGTTTCGTAAACGTGATTCTAACCCTAAAAACTTTTCTAATTACTTCTTTCATCTGGATTTTTTTTAGAGCGGAGAATTTTGAAAAAGTTAAAGATGTATTGTGTGCTCTCTTTCAAAATGTGAATATAGAGTTTCCAACATCGAATTACTTAATGCCCATGCTAATGTCGGGATTTTTGGTTCTTTTGGATATTAGTCTTTATAAAACAAGGTTTGATTTTCGTCTGAATGAATTGAAGACACCGGGTCGCTGGGTAATTTATGCAATATTTATTTTCTTACTTTTTGCTTTTTCCGGCACACAAAAATTTAATTTTATTTATTTTCAGTTTTAGTGCTTAAAAAAATCGTCATACGGGTGTGCGTTTTATTTCTGATTCTCACAGGGTTAAATTTTATTTATACCATTTCGTTTTATAAAACGGATTTAAAAGAAAAGAGCCCGGAATTAATTCAGATTAGGGAAACAGAAGGCAAAACAGATGTTTATTATTTTGGTGAGTCTTCAAACGTTTCATATAAAAAAGGAGACTCCATTATTGAAAGCATTTCTGAAATTACATCTCTGTTTTTCCCAACTTTAAAGTTTACGAATGTCAATAAATATGCTACTCATGCTGGAGTTTATAAGCAATGGATTAAACAATTCAAGAAGTTGCCAAAAGCAGTTATTGTTACACTTAATCTGCGTTCTTTTGATGCGGCATGGATACATTCCAAACTCGAAACTCAGCTAAGCGAATCTCTTGTTTTTTCATACCCTTACCCAAACCTTGTCAATCGGTTTCTACTGGCTTTAGGCAATTTTGACAATCAAAGTGATAAGCAAAGAGAGGAAGCCACCCTGAGAGACTGGAAAACTATACAATTGCAATTCCCTTTTCCCTTTAAATATAAAACTACTTCAGAATGGGATGCAGGCATGGCAGCCGGGAGTTATTTAAAACCCGATGGTAGCTGGGATACAGAGAAGATTGTTTTAGCCTGTCACTACGTTAAAGGCTACGCCTTTAATATGAGTGAAACGAATCCAAGAATAGAAGATTTCGATCAAATTGTGCAGTGGTGCACGGAAAAAAAGGTGCGACTTTATCTAAACCTAATGGCTGAAAATATTAATTATGCCGATAGTCTGGTTGGAAAGGAATTAGTATTTTTAATGAAGCAAAATAGGGACTATTTAGTGAAAAGATATACAAAGGGAAACTGTGTGGTCGTGGATAATCTGGAGTTGGTTAATGGAAATGAATTTATTGATCAAAACTGGACTACAGAACATTACGATTATAAAGGGCGGATGAAAATTGCCAAAAATCTGGCCACACAACTTAAAAAACAATTTGAAAAGGATTATAAAAGCGCTTATTGATTATGTTAGACAAAAACGGAATAGCTAAACGTATTGCAAAAGAAGTAAAAGACGGAATGTTTGTTAACCTTGGAATTGGAATACCCACGTTGGTGGCCAATTATATTCCTGAGGGATTTAATGTTGTTTTGCAATCAGAAAACGGAATATTGGGTATGGGGCCTTTTCCATTTGAAGGTGAGGAAGATGCCGACCTCATTAATGCCGGTAAACAAACTATTACACTTTTAAAAGGCTCTAGTATTTTTGACAGTGCCATGAGTTTTGGCATGATACGTTCACAAAAAGTGGATCTCACTATTTTAGGTGCCATGGAAGTGAGTGAAAACGGAGATATTGCCAATTGGAAAATTCCCGGGAAAATGGTAAAAGGAATGGGTGGAGCCATGGATTTAGTTGCTAGTGCAAAAAACATTATTGTAGCCATGCAACAGGTAAACAAAGCCGGGCAATCAAAATTTCTTCCTAAATGTGAGCTTCCGCTCACCGGCGTAAAATGTGTAAAAAAAGTTGTAACGGAGCTGGGGGTGTACGATATTCTTCCCGACGGAGGATTCAGATTGTTGGAACGCGCACCAGGGATAAGTATTGAACAAATAAAAAATGCAACACTTGGCAAATTAATTATAGAAGGTGAAATCAAAGAAATGGTTATTTAATAATTT
>CALMND010000300.1 GCA_937868565.1 uncultured Bacteroidota bacterium
TGTTTTACCAACCCAACGCCCTTATTGCATCGACCACAAATGCCTTGATGGAAAGTGGAACCCGGTCTTATACTGCCAATCAACTTAGTGAGGGTGTTGATTTTTATGGCTCATTTTTAGAATTGCAAGTAGAGCAGGATTTTGCAACAATCACCCTTTTTTCACTTAATAAATACTTGAAAGAGAGCCTTAAATTCGTTGAAGAGGTAATTAAATCTCCAACCTTTCCTGAAAGCGAATTTAAGATTCATATTACTAACAAAAGACAAAAACACGCCATTAATTCACAAAAAGTAAATATACTAGCCCGGCGTAAATTCACTGAGTTGTTATTTGGTCAGGAACACCCCTATGGTATAGATGTGAAGGACGACGATTTTGATACAATCACGTTAGCGGATGTTCAGACCTTTTTTAGAAACCGATACAACAGCCAAAATTGCACAATTATTGCCTCGGGTAATCTGCCATTAGATATTTTAGAAACGCTTAATAATTCCTTTGGTGCAAAACCATGGGGTATTTCTGAACAAATAGCAAGGGACGAGTCTTTTAATAAGTTAATTCGAAGTACCTCTACACAAAAACATTTTATCGAGAAAGACGACGCTATTCAATCTGCAATCAGGGTGGGTCGTATCTTATTTAATAAAACTCATCCCGATTATTTTAAATTTCAGGTATTAAATACAATTTTAGGGGGTTATTTTGGCTCACGTTTAATGGCAAATATCAGAGAGGATAAAGGTTATACCTATGGTATCGGGAGTGGTTTAAATAATTTGGTTCATGCAGGTTACTTTTATATT
The DNA here is from genome assembly GCA_937868565.1 of uncultured Bacteroidota bacterium. Lineage (GTDB taxonomy): Bacteria > Bacteroidota > Bacteroidia > B-17B0 > Aurantibacillaceae > Aurantibacillus. The sequence goes on from CALMND010000300.1 coordinate 810, forward strand.
TCAACGGAGGTGGGAGCTGACGTAACAAATCAAACCTTGGAGGAAATATATAAAGAGATTAAACTAATACGGGAGAATTTGATCGACGATAAGGAATTAGAAACCGTGCGTAATTATATTTTAGGTCATTTTTTAAGAAGTGTGGACGGGCCTTTTTCTTTGGCTGATAAATTTAAAGCCATTTGGGAGTTTGGTTTGGACTACGATTTTTACGATAATTATTTTGCCGCCGTAAAATCGGTAACTACTCTCGAACTAAGGGAACTCGCTAATAAATATCTTCAGGAAAGAGATTTGATTGAATGTGTGGCCGGGAAGAAGGGGTAGTTCCACAGTTCATGGTGTTTTTTTCAGCCCAGTGGATCTGAGACCCAAAGCTACAGAAGTTTTTTCCAATCTTAGCGCCTCTGTATTGAGAAAGGGAACCTTATTAATCATAATAGTAAGTGTTGCCTCCCTCCCAGGCAGGAGCATTCCGTTAAACTAAAAAGCCCTCCAGATAGAATCAGAAGGGCCTTTAATTTTAAATTTCTTAGAATTACTTCTTCTCAGAAGGTTTTACTTCAGTTGGTTTTTCACCTTCTGCTTTTTTCTTGCAGCAAGATTTTCCTTCTTTAGAACAACCTTCTTTTTTCTCGCCTGCACAAGATTTACCTTCTTTTTTGCATTCTTTTTTGTTTTTGTCATCACCAAATGTATTGGCAACAGCACTGCTTGTCAACAAACCTGCGAAAGCAGCCATTAAAAATAATTTTTTCATTTGCTAAATTTTTAACTAGTTATGGTACAAATATACACTTTAATAACGGCTATAATTGTTAAAAAGTATGAATTATTAAGCTAGATTAACGACATCAAGAACCACCAGAATAGAGAATATAACCGCTCCAATATAGGTGAGGTTCAATAATAGTGTAATCCAGAAATTCATTGTGATTTTTTTTCCATCATGTAGATACACGGGTATTAAATTTATTAACCAAAAAAGGCACAGTATGATCATTAGAATTTTATTGGTATCATTATCACCTTTAGAAGAACGCTTAACATTGTCTAGTTGGGCAACTATGTTCTTAAACTCTTTCTTTTTTTGCGGTGCTGCTTCTTTTTTGGCGGAAGCGGTTATCACTTTTGCAGATGTCGTTTGAACGTTACTTTTTGATTGTGAAATAGAACTCTGTGCCAAGCTCTCATTTATAATTGGCTTTAGGGAAGTCGGGCTGGTTTCACTTTTTATTGATTTTGCTACGACTTCTTCTGTATTTTCAATCTTTAAGTCAAGATGTTTAGCTTCATTTTTTCTAGTAGTGCTTTCTTTCTTTTCAACATGTTTACCTTTATTTGTTGAAACATAGAAGCCTTTGTTGTACTTACGTTTTACAATGGAAAATTTACTTGCGCAAGAGCCTAATAAAACGACAACGGATAATAGTAAAATAATTTTTTTTGTCATGAGGATAGTTTTTTGATTCCAAGTCAAATTTAGTTCAAACAAATGTAATTACCAATGTATATTACTAAAATAAGACGTAATGGGGTAGTGGTCCGTAAATGTTTCATCACTTCGTTTGTATTTCGAACAGTCAAGACTTTTGTCATGCAGAATGTAATCAATTCTGAATTGTGGCCATTTGCCGGCATAAGTTCTTCCAAAACCAAGCCCTTTTTCAATATAAGAGTCTTTCAGATTTTTTGATAGCTGCTCATATGAATAGGATGCCGCAGTATCATTAAAGTCCCCACATAGTATAATTTTATATTTACAGGTTTTCATGTGGGCTGCAATCATACCTACTTGCCTAGTACGTTTTAAAAATGCCCTCTTTAGCCGTCTTAAAATGTTTTTGCCATGAGCTACCTCGTCTTCCGCATTTTTTTCCGAAACTACGTCTTCTAAAAATTTGTTATCTGTTTTACTAAAGCTTATGGATTGTAGATGAATGTTGTAAACTCTTATGGTATCCCTTCCAATTACAATATCAGAATAAATGCAAATATTATTGGATGTGGTTTGGAATACGATTTTGCCCTGATTTATAATGGGGTATTTGCTAAAGGTAGCAATTCCCCAATGGTCAAAACCTCGGAGGGTAGTGGTATACTCGCAATGAAAGTATGGTGTCTTTAGGAGTTGTTTGATGGTATCAATATTATTGAAATCATTTTTTTCTTCTGAAGTGTAAAACTCCTGAAGACATATAATATCGGGATTAATATCATATAAATTCGCCAATATTTTAGGTCTTGTTTCCAGATTATGAAACCAGTTATACAAATCAAATAGCATACAATTATATGAAGTAACCTTTAATGCTTTGTGATGTTGTTCTTCAGTTTGCGTGCTGATTTGAAAGTATCTATACGTTGTGGGAACTGAAAATAGGAAAACCACCAAACCGAAAATAAAAGTAGGTTTAAACTGCGCCATCCAGTAAATAACCAAGATAAAGTTTAATACAAACAAAAACGGAAAGGCAAGTCCAAAAAAAGCCGGCAACCAAAAAAGAGCAGGCGAAATGTACTTAGCCACAATGGCAATTACCAACGATATGATGATGAAATAATGAAACCACAGTACTAGCTTGTTTAATACAGATAGTTTATTTTTTTTCCTCAGGTTTATCAGGTTGCGTAATTCGCTGATGGATATTTTTTTTAAGAATGAAATGAGTTTCTATTTTATAAGTGCAAGCGCGTCTTCAATGAAAGCGTACGAGCTTAATATCTCCGGTTTTCCGTCAATCACAGCCACATCATGTTCAAAGTGTGCGCTAGGTTTACCATCAGCTGTCACAATAGTCCACCCGTCACGCAATTGTTTAATGTTTTTAGTTCCCATGTTAATCATAGGCTCAATCGCCAAAACAAGCCCTTCTTTTATTTTTGGGCCATCGCCTCTTTTGCCGTAATTGGGCACTTCTGGTTCCTCATGCATCACTTTGCCTAAACCATGACCCACTAATTCTCTCACAACTCCATATCCATTTTTTTCGGCGTGTTGCTGTATGGCATAACTGATATCACCAATGCGGTTGCCACTTACCATTTGTTGTATTCCAAGGTAAAGACTCTCCTTAGTAACCTCAATCAATTTTTTTATTTCAGGAGTTACTTCTCCCACGGCAAACGTGTACGCATGGTCGCCATAAAAACCATTTTTCTTTACACCACAATCTACAGAAATAATGTCACCTTCACGCAGTGGGTTTTTAGTTGGAATCCCATGCACAACAGCTTCATTAATTGAAATACAAAGTGTTGCTGGGAAATCAATGCCACCGTGTGCGCTCTTAAACCCCTTAAATGCCGGAACACCTCCATGATCACGAATAAATTCTTCTGCCAAGCGATCTAAATAAATAGGAAGAACCCCAGGTTTAATTTCTTTGGCAATAATTCCTAATGTGCGCGACACCATTAAGGCAGACTCGCGCATAATTTCAATTTCTTCTCTGTTTTTTAAATAAATCATTTTGACCCGAACATTTTTTTTAAAAAGGAAGTTTCTGTTTTTCTAAAATTGTGATGTGCTTCCGGGTTTTTTAGTTCATGTAAAAAGTCTCCTCCTTCGGGATGAAGTGTATTCCATACTTCGCTCCAGCCAATAAAACCACCAACATTTCTGTCGTCGATAAAAATGTCGGCATTTAGTTTACGTGAGGTTTTGTCATCCAATATTTCTTCGGGATAGTTTTTGTTGACAGCATAAAAAATCACTCCGTGATTTTTGCAATACTCAACGGCTTCTTCTAGTAAGAGACCTGTTCTAATCGTCCAT
>CALMND010000301.1 GCA_937868565.1 uncultured Bacteroidota bacterium
GATGCCTTATCGGAAATAAAATCGGAAGATTTAAAAGACAAAATTATTTTCTCTGCCATTAAGGGCATAGTTCCTCAACATAATTTAATTGTAGGTGAATACCTCAATAAAATTTATAAAGTACCTCTTTCCAATATTGGTGTAATCACAGGGCCTTGTCATGCTGAAGAGGTAGCCCTCGAAAAATTAAGTTACCTGACTATTGCCTCTTTAACGGCTTCAAATGCACAAACAATTAGTCGACTGTTAAATTGTCGTTATTTAAACACGGTCGTCAGTGATGATATTTATGGCACTGAGTATTCGGCGGTACTTAAAAATGTTATTGCTGTGGCTGGAGGAATGTGTCATGGTTTAGGTTACGGTGATAATTTTTTGGCAGTACTGGTGAGCAATGCCATTCAGGAAATCAAACGTTTTTTGGATGCGGTTCATCCCATTAACAGAGACATTAATGCCTCAGCTTATCTAGGCGATCTCCTGGTAACCGCTTATTCTCAATTTAGCCGCAATCGCATGTTTGGCACCATGTTAGGGAAAGGTTACAGTGTCGTTCAGGCGCAGCTCGAAATGAATATGATTGCCGAGGGGTACTACGCAGTAAAATGTGTTTACGAAATAAACAAAACCCACCGGGTAAATATGCCTATAACAAACGCTGTTTATAATGTGATATATCTTAAGCAGGATGTGCGAAAAGAAATAAGCAATTTATCAAATTTATTGTCTTAGCTATGAAAGCCGCAGCAACAACATTGTCAGTTGTCCTACATCCTCTGCTTATGTCTACATACGGGTGTTTGATGCTTCTTTTTCTAATTAAAAATTCGGTTTACGATTTCATGACTCCATTCGATGTTAAATGGAGAATTGTATTAATTGTATTTATGTTTTCATTCTTATTTCCCGTTCTTAATATTTTTATTTTGTACAAACTAAAGAGGATACCCTCAATTATACTATCTGATCAACGGGATAGGACCTATCCTTATATTGTGACCGCCCTCTTTTACTTTGGTTTGTTTTATTTGTTGGTAGATGTTAATATATGGCCTGTCATTAAATTATTTATTGCGGGTGGAGGAATTTCTATTTTGATAACAGCACTCATTAATCTAAAATTTAAAATTAGTGCACATATGGTCGGTATAGGAGGCCTACTAGGAGTATTAATTTCAGTTTCGTACCTTATTAAGTTCGACATGACTTTGTTTTATATACTGGTTATTTTAATGGGGGGGCTAGTTGGGTTTTCTAGACTAATGTTAAACGAACATAAACCCAGCCAGCTGTACTTTGGCTTTTTGTTGGGATTAATTGTTCAAATCGGTTTGGTTTATGTCATACAAAAATTCACCTTTGTTTAAAACTTAAGTTTTGAATTTAGTTACAGGCGCCACTGGCATTATTGGAAGTCACGTCGTATTGGAGCTTTTGCAGACTGGGCAGGAGGTTGTAGCGTGCAAACGTAAGCAAAGCGATACAAAAAAAACGGAAAAACTATTTTCCTATTATTCAACAGAATATAAAAAACTGTTCGCTAAAATTAAGTGGATTGAGTTGGATATATTCGATTCTTTTTCTGTTGAAGAGGCGCTTTTTGGCATTAAAAACGTTTATCATTGTGCCGGTTTGGTTTCCTTTAACAACAGAGATAAAAAAAAACTTTTTCAAATAAACGAACTGGGTACACGCAATATTGTTAACGCATGCCTGCAAGAAAAGGTCGAAACTCTATGTCATGTAAGCTCTTTGTCCGTGATGCATAACCTAGACTTCAAGTTACCCATTACCGAAGAAGTTTTCTGGAAAAGTTCGGGTAAGGAAAGCAACTACGCAAAAAGTAAATACAACGCTGAAAAGGAAGTATGGCGGGGAATGGAGGAAGGTCTCAATGCTGTGATTGTTAACCCAGGCATAGTTTTGTCTCCCGGTTTTTGGAATCAAAGCAGTTCCACGATATTTAACACTTGTTATAGGGGAAATAAATTTTACACCTCAGGCAAAAGTGCATTTGTTGCAGCAGCAGATGTGGCTAAAATCATGATTGAATTGGTGGAAAAAAGACAATTTGGTAACCGATATATTCTTAGTGAAAATAATTATAGTTTTAAAGAAGTATTTGATAAAATTCAAACTTGTTTTGACAAACCAGTACCAACAATACGAGCTAACATGGCTATCTTAAAAGTCGGGTGGTTAGTTGACTCGATCATCTCGTTTGTTTCAGGAAAATCGCCCATTTTAACGATGTCCGTAATCCACTCGTCTCAAAATAGGCAGACGTATTCGAATAAAAAAATAAATCACACGCTCAACTATCGATTTAAAGCGATAAGTCGTGAGATTGAGGATATATGCGCTTCTTACCTTATTGAAATGAAAAAAAATTAGTCAAGTGTTTGATTTCCATTAAATTAAAAATCGCGTTTATCAACAAAATTTTGTTTTTTGCAAGTTATTTTTCTAATTTAGGCTAATATTTAATATTCAGGTATGCACATTGCAATTGCGGGAAACATTGGGTCGGGGAAAACCACTTTAACATCACTCTTGGCTAAACACTATAAATGGCATGCCCACTATGAAGACGCAGATGACAACCCCTACTTGAACGACTTTTATGAGGATATGCAGCGTTGGGCATTTAATTTGCAGGTCTACTTTTTAAATAATCGTTTTACTCAAATATTGGACATTAGAAAGGGAAAGCACACAGTTATTCAGGATCGTACGATTTATGAAGATGCATACATTTTTGCCCCAAATTTGCATGCCATGGGTTTAATGACATCACGCGATTATGACAATTACTTCTCTCTTTTTAAATTAATGGAAAGCCTTGTAAAGGCTCCAGACCTCATTATTTATTTAAGAGCAAGTGTGCCTACACTCGTTAAACAGATACAAAAGCGAGGACGTGAATATGAAAACAGCATCCGTTTGGATTACCTAAAACGGTTGAATGAGCGCTACGAAGCTTGGAGTTCATCTTATGAGGCTGGTAAAATAATGATTGTGGATGTAGATGATATTAATTTTAGTGAGAGTAAGGAGGACTTGGGTAAGGTAATACGTATGATTGATGCAGAAATTAACGGATTATTTAAATAGTGAATTCAGAAACAAATAACGACTCGGAATTTTTTAACCTTCGTTTCGAAAGGGATAAAGAAACTGCCAGTAACATGGGGGAAGTTTTATTGTCCGATAATAGCATCCTAAATCCTGATGCCATTGCCAAACTCGAAACCGAAATTGAAAATAAAATTCTTGAAAAAGGTTTACCAAAAGTGGCCGTTAAAAAGGTCTTTTTTATCTGTATCGAATCTTTGCAGAACATGTACATTCATGGTTATAAAGACAGCGACGGAGCGAAACACAATTTCATAATTCTTTATCTGACAGATAAAGAAATAAAAATGATTGGTTCCAATTTAATTGCAAACAACTCCATTGAAAGGATAAAAAAACATATTGAACGAATTAATTCATTTAACGATCCTGCTGACCTCAAATCGTATTACTTGGAACACCTTGAAAATAACGAATTAAGTGAAAAAGGCGGAGCTGGGCTTGGTTTTATTACTATTGGCATGAAAAGTGGTAACAAGTTGGGCTGGGAGTTCGAAAAAATTAATGACGACCGTTCTCTGTTCCGAATGGAAGTAACGATTAATATAAACTAAATATTACTGCAATAACCTGTTAAACTTTTCCCCAGGAAAAAATCTCTACTTTATTTAAAAAATACTAATTTTTATACAAATTAGCGGCTATTTGTAGCGTTTCTTATTTGTTTTAATAATTAGCAAAAATAATGGGAAAACAAAAGCACATACTTTTTATTTCATCCTGGTACCCCAATCGTTATAACCCATCACACGGAATTTTTAACCGTTATTTTGCTGAAGCGGTTTCACTATTCAATCAAGTGAGTGTTTTACATGTTTGTTCGGACGGGCATCTACTCAAAGCTGATGAAATGGTACAATCCGACGAGAATAAAATCACCACGATAACGGTGTATTACAAAAAAGTACAATCCACAACACCAATCTTATCTCAAATAATTAAAAGAAAAAGAGTAATTCATGCTTTCGAACGTGGATATAAACAACTCCTTAAAAAGAGAAATAAACCCGATTTAATTCAACTCAATGTAGCTATGCCTGCTGGCATCGGGGCTTATTATTTAGCCAATAAATACAAAATACCTTATGTCATGAACGAATGCTGGTCGGGTTATACCGAAGAGGATGGTACATACAAGGGGATTGTGTTAAAAAACATAACACAAAGAATCATAAAGAGCGCACGCGTCATAATGCCTACAAGTGAGTATCTTAAAAAGGCGATGTTAGCGCATAATTTAGCGGGTAATTACATAATTGTTCCAAACGTAATAAATACAAACGTGTTTAAGCCATTAGATAATCCAATAAGCAGCAAAATAACGCAATTCGTTCATGTTTCTTCGCTTAATGAGCGGGAAAAAAATGTAAGGGGAATTATTCGGGCCTTTGGTATAGCCCTTAAACAAAATAAAGATCTCAAGCTAAACATTGTTGGGGAAAGTGTTGAGAAAAAAAGTTTACAGAATCTGGTGATAAGTATGGGAATAGAAGATAATGTATCATTTAAAGGGTATTTGACACCTGAAGATCTGGCGTGTGAAATAAACAGAAATGCGGCCCTATTAATGTTTAGCAACTATGAAACATTTAGTGTAGTTATCATAGAAGCTTTTGCTTGTGGCAAACCAGTCATAACTAGTAATGCCGGAGCTGTTTCCGGTTATATGGTTCCGCAACTCGGGGTCATGGTTGAAAAACAGAATGAAACGCAATTAGCCGAAGCAATACTAGCCTTTTCCGACAACAGCAGGCACTTTAATGCGACTCAAATTAGGCAATATGCCGTTAATAATTACAGTTATGAAAAAATTGGGAAGAAGTTGGACGAGATATATGAAAATGTGCTGTTGAATAATTAGAAATATAAGGAGCCTGTTAAAAATTATTTTTGTCTTATTACGAATTGATTAAAAATATCATATCCGCTTTCTT
>CALMND010000302.1 GCA_937868565.1 uncultured Bacteroidota bacterium
TGTTTGTTTTGAAAAGGAACATCACTTCTGCCTGGCCCTTGTATGCGTTCAGATCTACTGAATCTGTGCGCCATTCTTCAGGAGCGGGCATGTACGCTGAGCCTATGGCAGAACCAGTGGCCAGGTTGCTTCCGGATTTGTTATAGATCGACGTCCATGTATTGCCGCAATCTGTTGAGATGCTCACATCCAGCTGATCGCTCGATGATCCGTTGCGTTGCGCATAAGCAACGTCAAAGGTTAAGAACGTAATATCGGCCGCCGTGCTGAAATTGATCCGCGGCGATAAGAAATAATCTTTCTGCCCGGTAATGTTATCAGCTCCCGAAAAATTATCCATCTTCAGGCAGCCCGTGCTTTGGCCGAAGCCGCCCATCATTGCATCGCGCGACATGAAGCAAAACTTATTGTACCCAATGTAAGACCAGCCGGTTGGAGGGAACGTTGCAGCCGAAAAATCTTCCATAAATGGTAAAGACATTACGGGGCTCAGGCTTCTGAAAGAGCCTTCTTTCCTGTCATTAAGAGGGTTTGCATCAGCACTGCCATTTGGGTTGGACGTATAAATTTTAATTTTGTGCGTACCTGAAGGTACGGATCCCGAAGGTAATGTAATTGTTGCAATACCACCGGTAGCAAGACTTCCCGTCCATGAATACGTGGTTACGACACCGTTGTCGATCACATAATTTATAGTTACCGACGTAAGATTATTTGACCCGGTATTTTGCAGTTTTACCTGCGGTGCTACAGAGCCTGCACAGGCATTAAATGCAGGCGAGTAATATTTTGGTTCGGTATTCTCTACCATAGGTGATATAATTTCAAGTATGGAAGCGTCGTTTAACGCTGGCTGAGGATCAATACGAACAACTGTGTTTTGAGTGTTATTTACAAACCAGATTTTGCCGTCTGTTCCAATCTTTACACCCATAATTCCAGCCTGCCCGGTAGCAATGGTACCCATTAATGTTGGTGTAGCCACCGAGGTATTATACACGCGAATGTCGCCGGTAATGTAATCGCTTACAATCAGGCGGTTGTTATAATAATCAATACCTGTTGGCTGACTGGTGTAGGTTTCAATCACCTCCTGTGTAGCGCCGGTTACATTTTTGTATAAGGTTAGCTGCTCATTCGGTGCGGTTAAATTTCCAACAATCGTTCCGGTAGTAGTATTGATACGCATCAGGCGCTTGTTACCCGCATCTACTATATACAGCTGCGGTCGAGCACCATGTGGCTCGGCACGCCAACTTCTCTTACAACAGCCACGTCAGAATAGCGCCATATTTTCCCTGCAGAGTGGTTGTCGTATCCAGGGCTATGGTCTATATTAAAATCGTATTTGCAAATGTTGCCATTGTAACCATCAAACACCCAGAATATTTTTAATGAATCGGCCGCGATGCCCATTGAGAAAGGGCTTTGGTGAAGCATATCGAGGTGGCTACCCAATGGATAACCTGTAACCCAGTTATTCTGGCAAACTCTTGCTGTAATGCTGGTATCGCCGCTCCATAGCGACGGCCCCATAAACGTGGAGTTAGCATTGGCCGTGTTTTTTATTTCCGGGGTTGAGCCCCATTCGCCATTGTCAGAAAAAGCAAGGGCGCTCGGGTACATCATAAAGTGGCCGGTGTGCGAATCCTTGCGGTACTGCGAGGTTTGGTTTGGTTTACCGGCCCCGTACAAGATCACCACATTACCGCCATTGTTACCACCATAATTCACCACCCATAGCTCGTTGGTATTTGGCTTAAAATCAAGATCCCTTGGTTTGTTTATACTATTGGTGGAACTTGCAATTGTAGTATATACCAGGGGATCAGTTAAGTATTTATCAATGAAGTTCTGCGCGAAGCTGTTCTGCAGACAGCAACAACAGGCCAGCCATGCCAGCACGGTGGAGGTAGTAAATATTTTTTTCATGAGGTAATTTTTTTTTGAGATTAGTTGCGGTGAAGATAATTTGTTTGCCCCCGGAATTCTTACATAATTGTATGATTGCAGGGTGTGGAAAATCATAAAATTATGATAGTAAAACTATACTCAAGTTGTTGACCTATCTTGCTTTGCAAAATAGTTTTGACGGAATAGCAAGGGATAGCCGCAGGGGTCAGGATTGGCATGTTTTTTTGAGAATCTATCCGTTATCTTAAATTAAAAAATATTATGAGCCACGAAAAATTTAAATCTTGTATTGACGCCTGCAACACCTGTGCAGCTGAATGTGAACATTGTGCAACCGCTTGCGTAAAGGAAGGCGATGCAAAAATGCTTGAAAAGTGTATCGAGCTCGACAGGTATTGTGCAGACATGTGCCGAATGGCAGCCGCCTTCATGGCCCGGTCAGATGAGCATACTATTGACTTCGTAAATAAATTTTGTAACCTTTGTGCCGAGGTTTGTGATGCCTGCGCGGCAGAGTGCGAAAAGCACACACACATGGAGCATTGTAAAAAATGCGCAGAGGCTTGCAAAGCTTGTAGTAAAGCGTGTAAGGCCATGAGCCAGCACTAGGTCAACTGTGCGATTAAATTCTAATGTTAGCTTATGATAAAACTGCATCCGGCCATCATCCATTTTCCTATAGCATTGCTGCTGCTCTGTGCCCTGTTTGGGCTTGCATCACTGTTGGGCAAACGGGATATGTGGAAAGGCCTGGCGTTTAAAGCGCTTCTCGGCGGCGTAATAACTGCGCCGCTTGCAGTGGTAACGGGCTTTATGGAAATGCAGGCCATGCACCACGAAAGCACCGATCCCATGCTAACTTATCACAAGTATAACGGCATCGCTATCACCTTATTCTTTTCAGCACTCTTGTTATGGTATTGGTTGCGTAAGGGCATTACCGGTAACCGCGAGTATCTGATTTGGGTAATGTGTCTTTTAGCGGGCAGTGGGCTCGTTTTGCTGCAAGGCTACCTGGGTGGCGAAATGGTTTATGCCAAGGGGATGGGCGTAAAGCCGGTAGAAGATTCGGGCATGGGGCATGGCGGCGCTTCGCATGGTTCCGGCAACGAACAGCATAGTGAGAGCAGCGCACAAAACCATTCGCAGCATTCAGATGATACGATGAAGAAAGAAAATGACAAGGACATGCCAAAGCAAGATCATGAGCAGATGGACCAGTCGAAAATGGATCATCACATGAAGAAAGGCAGCGAAAAGAAAATGAAGGAGATGCCAGGCATGCCGATGAAAAGCGTACCCGATACCTTTAAGTTCGAAGACAACAATCCCAATAAAAGGAAAAAAGCAACCCATTAATTCTGACTATGAAAAATTATGCTGTTTTATGTTTTGTAGTAATGAGTGTATGTGCGCTGTCGCAAAATCATTCTATGGAGCATGGCATGGGTGAGCACAAAGCGCCTGCACCCACACCTACTGTCGCACCGCAGCATAAAGGCCATGATATGAAAATGCCTGCTACAGAGACTGTAACTACCGGCTCAACAATGGGAAACATGGATCATGACATGAGCGGGCAAAACACGTCAACCGTGAGCCAACCAATGACCATGGAAAATATGGATCATGGCAACATGGCCACTGCAAAATATGTTGGCAAAAAAGTAATTTACGATCTGTATATAAACGACACTGTTGTAAATTTTACAAAGAGAAAGCGACATGC
>CALMND010000303.1 GCA_937868565.1 uncultured Bacteroidota bacterium
GAACATTCCATGGCTTGCGCATGAATATGAATAAATTCTTGCAAAGCGGCTTCCTTTTCATTTAGCTTACCACTAAGCTCTCCGTTCACATTTTTAAGGCTATCAGCCAACGGATTCACATTTTTTTCCGCATCGTTTCCACAGGAGGTTAGCATTGTAGATCCTAGCGACAACATTAAACCAGCTGCAAGTATTCTGAAATTTATCATATTATTTTATAAAGGTTGATTAATTTAATTCTTTACAGATGCAAATGTAAGTGAAAACAAATAAAAAAAGACGCTTTTGAGCGTCTTTAACTAAAATTGCTGCGATTTTTTTAACAAAATTCGTCGTAAACAGCCTTCAAATGTTCAGAAATCATATTTGCATTATGGCCTTCAATGTTATGACGCTCAACAAAATGTACCAACTCTCCATTTTTAAAAAGAGCAATGGCTGGGCTGCTTGGAGGGTAGGGGCTAAAATGTTTTCGAGCCTGACTAACTGCCTCGGTATCAAAACCTGCAAAAACCGTTGTTAAACGAACAGGCTTTTTGCCGTTTTCCAGACTTTTTTTCACACCTGGTCTTGCTGCACCGGCCGCACAACCACAAACCGAATTAACCACCATTAATACTGTGCCTTCAGATTTTATGGCTTTATCCACATCTTCAGGGTTTAATAATTCTTCAAAACCTGCGGAAGTAAGTTCTGCTTTCATTGGTTTTACTATAGCTTCTGGATACATAATTTTGTAGTTTGATTGTACAAAGTTAAGGACAAAAAACGGGATTGATACAGAAACATGTTAAATTCTGATAAAAGCTTTTAGGGGTATTTACGTCTTAACAGAAGGATTATTTGTATTTCTATTCTATATTTGTTCCACACAAAAATTATCATGCAAAAACTACTAATTACCGTAACGCTTGTTATAGCCGGGCTGTCTTTTGTTAAGGCGCAAAAAACTTCTGTTCAAATGGATAAGGACGTGGAAAAGTATAGTAAACTGCCACTATTTGTAGAAGAGGTGAAGAAAACGGGTAAAGAAATGATTATTCCGTATAAACGCTATAAATTAGCTAATGGACTCAACATACTTATACATGAAGATCATAGTGACCCAATTTGCTATGTGGATGTAACTTACCATGTTGGAAGTGCAAGGGAACAACAAGGAAGAAGTGGTTTCGCTCACTTTTTTGAACATATGATGTTCCAAGGGTCTAAGAACGTTGCCGATGAGCAACATTTTAAAATTATTACGGAAGCAGGTGGTACGCTTAACGGAAGCACTAACTCTGATAGAACAAATTATTTTGAAACCGTTCCGAGTAATCAATTAGAAAAAATGATTTGGTTAGAAGCCGACAGAATGGGCTTTTTATTGGATTCAGTTACTCAAAAAAAGTTTGAAGTGCAGCGCGCTACGGTGAAAAACGAGAGAGGCCAGCGTTACGACAACGCTCCCTACGGAGTGGTAGGCGAGAAAATTGGGGAAGCGCTCTACCCTCAGGGACATCCATATAGTTGGACGACAATTGGTTATATTGAAGATTTGAACCGTGTGGACGTTGGTGACCTAAAGCGTTTTTATATGCGTTGGTATGGTGCTAATAATGCTGTGCTCACCATTAGCGGCGACGTAAACACAACAGAAGTTTTGGCCTTAGCTCAAAAATATTTTGGAAGTATTCCTAAGGGGCCGGAAGTAAAAAATCAAATTGTAGCACCATTTAAATTGGAAACCAATCGTTATATTTCTTATGAG
>CALMND010000304.1 GCA_937868565.1 uncultured Bacteroidota bacterium
AAAGAAGTCATTATTTTTTGTGCCAATAATTATTTAGGTTTATCCTCACACCCAAAAGTAATCGAAGGGGCCAAAAAAGCCTTAGACTCTCATGGCTTTGGCATGAGTAGTGTGCGTTTTATTTGCGGCACACAGGATATTCATAAAACTCTGGAACAAAAAATTTCAACTTTTCTGGGAACAGAAGATACCATTTTGTATGCTGCCGCTTTTGATGCGAATGGCGGTGTATTTGAACCTTTATTTGACGAACAGGATGCTATCATCAGCGATGAATTAAATCATGCCAGCATTATTGACGGCGTACGTTTGTGTAAGGCACAACGTTACCGCTACAAAAACTGCGACATGGCAGATTTGGAAGAACAACTCAAAGCAGCCCAGGCACAACGTCACCGCATTATTGTTACCGATGGCGTGTTTAGTATGGATGGTTTTGTGGCACCTCTGGATAAAATTTGTGATTTGGCGGATAAATACAATGCTTTGGTCATGGTGGACGAATGTCACGCCAGTGGCTTTATTGGAAAAACCGGAAGAGGTACCATAGAAGCAAAAAACGTGATGGGAAGAGTAGATATTATTACCGGAACATTGGGTAAAGCTCTTGGTGGTGCTATGGGAGGTTTTACAAGTGGAAGAAAAGAAATTATCGAGTTGTTGCGTCAGCGTTCACGCCCCTATTTATTTAGTAATTCTTTGGCGCCAAGTATAGTTGGTGCAAGCATTGCCGTGTTTGATTTATTAACCGAGACTACTTCTCTGCGTGATAAACTGGAATGGAATATCAATTATTTTAAAAAAGGAATTAAATCGGTGGGGCTGGAAATCAGAGAAGGTGACAGTGCCATTGTTCCCGTGATGTTGTACGATGCAAAGTTGGCGCAGACCTTTGCTGCAAAATTATTGGATGAAGGTATTTATGTGATTGGATTTTTCTTTCCGGTAGTGCCAAAAGACAAAGCGCGCATTCGTGTTCAATTGAGTGCTGCGCACGAAAAAGAACATTTGGATAAAGCCATCGCTGCTTTTGCTAAAGTGGGAAAAGAGTTGGGGGTGATTAAGTAAGAAATTGATTGGCATTTCTTTTGAGCCTTTGGACAAAAACTTATTTCTAAACTACTTTTAATACCGAGTGACCGTTTAGTCAAACTGCAAGACTAAAGAAAAAACTTAAAAATAAATTCTCGTTGACTGTTATAAATGAACTTGATACTTTGTATTGAGGCAGGTGCTTTTTGTGAGAAACGTTTAACTTGAATAATTTTAGCCCTTTAATTGAGTTTCTATTAATTACAGCGTGTAGAAATTTAGTAAAGTATTAATATCTTTTTAATTAATAATAGGTAAACAAACTTCCTTTACTCACTCAAATCCATGCTTCACTAAATCAAATGATGTATTTTAATAATTCCTTTGGTTTTATGAAATTGAGGCATAAGTTTTGCTTTAGTTAGAAAAACTAAAGATGAAAACAACCCTAACTATTTATCTGCTTATTTTTATTTCCATTTTTTGCTACGGCCAAACAAGCTCCAAATTTTCTAATGCTTTAATTGCAAATGCTCCATGTGTGGACGAGGGTTTTGAAGGTTTACCCAACGCACCTTTAACGTCACCAGGCTGGCTAAGTTCGGTAGCAACGGTCTCGACTACAGGAGTTCTCTGTAGCGGGGCCATCACTTACACGCCAGACGCGAGTCGTACTTTGGTTGTGAGCACTCCTACATCCGACGCTGTTCTCGGGCCAATTCCTAATTCACCTTTGAATGGTACAAAAGTTTTGCGGTTGAACCGTTTTACTGATTTTCCCGGGGCGAAAGTATCGCAAACTTTCAGCGTTACCTTAAGTAACTTTATATATAACTATGCCTATATGGGCTATATTACGGGAAGTGGTCACACATTTTGTCAGGGTGCAGGCGTGTACATTAAATTCTTTGATTGTTCTAACACACAAATAAACGCTTACAGTAAATCCATGTCGGTAAATACCAATCCTGATGCAGCTTATTGGGGACCGACAAACGGAGGAGTGTTGACTACTTCATGGGTTCCCTTCAGCGTTAATCTTTCGGCCTATATTGGTTCTTGTGTTCGGGTTGAAATTGGCGCTGGTGGTTGTATAGTTACCGGTCATCAGGGCTTTTGTTATTACGACGCAGAGTGCTCTGATAAATTTGTGAAAGTGAATAACAATCCAATTGGCGTTTCCAATTATACCTCCTGTTCAGCCACCGCCACACTTTCAGCCATTAGTGGCTTTTCCACTTATTTATGGCAGGGGCCCGTCAATAGTGGGGTCAACGGCTCAACACTCTCTTCCGTTACCTCCAGTGTTCCGGGAACGTACAGTGTTACTGTAACCACAGGTACTCTTAGCATTTTACAGACCCTTAACCTATCTTTTGCAGGCAATCCTTTACTAAGCATTTCGGGCAATACGGCAATTTGTTCTAATCAGGTATCTACGACTTTACAAGTAAGCGGAAATGGCATTAACACCTATACTTGGAGCAGCGGCTCTAACAGTTCGTCTGTTGTCGTATTTCCTGTACAAAACACGGTTTATTCAGTTTCAGTAACAACTGGGATTGGATGTCTTCATACTTTCACACAACAAGTAGTCGTTAACAATTCTCCTGCAATTACAATTAGTCCAGCCACCTCTAATATTTGTATCGGTCAAAGCGCTCTTGTAAGTGCTTCTGCCGCAGGAACCAATACATATGCCTGGAGTAACGGTAATAACAATGCTACTATATCTGTTAGTCCCACCACCACCACCATTTATTCTGTTGTTGTTACCACGAGTGCTAATTGTTCTAACACGGCTATTATTCAGGTTCAGGTAAATGCTTTTCCAAACTTTAGCCTGAGCGTTAATTCTATCACGATTTGCTCCGGGCAAAGTATTCCACTTTCAATAAACGCTTCTTCAGTGGGCGCAAATTATTTATGGAGCAACGGTTCCAGCGGAACGTTGAATGTTGTTTCACCTACAGTAACTACTGTTTATACGGCAAGCGCTAATGCTTTAGGATGCGTTTCCATTCGTTCAGCAACGGTTACCGTAAATTCTTTGCCCCAACTTCAACCGGGAGCAACGGCTTCAGCCATATGTCTGGGCAAAAGCGCAACTCTTTGGGCCGATCAGACGGGAACTTATAGTTATAACTGGAGTAGTGGTCAAACAACTAATAGTATTAGTGTGAGCCCTTCTGTGAACACCGTTTACTCTGCCACGGTTACAGCTATTAACGGGTGTTCTCAAGTTTGCACACATACTTTAGGAATACTACCTCTTCCTTCCATAAAATCGGATGCCATTCATTACTCCATTTTTT
>CALMND010000305.1 GCA_937868565.1 uncultured Bacteroidota bacterium
TAAATTTTTTGCAATGTTTACAACGGCATTATCGTAAAAATATAAACCAGGTACAGCGTAATTGGATTTTGGGTTTTTAGGTTTTTCCTCTATAGATAATACTCTATTGTATTCGTCAAACTCCACAACACCGTAACGTTCAGGGTCACTCACGTGATACGCGAATACAACGCCTCCATCAGGATTGTTAATGTCTTTTAACGAGCTACCAAGGCCAACTCCATAAAAAATATTGTCACCAAGAATAAGCGCCACCTTGTCGTTTCCAATAAATTTTTCACCAATAACAAAAGCTTGAGCAAGGCCATTTGGAATTTCCTGAACTGCATAAGAGAATTGACAGCCAAGACTCTCTCCGTTACCAAGCAGACGTTCAAAATGCGGCAAATCGAGAGGAGTAGAAATAATTAAAACCTCCTTAATTCCGGCCATCATGAGAACCGAAAGCGGATAATAAATCATGGGTTTGTCATAAACCGGCATCATTTGTTTACTCATGGCGAGAGTCAGAGGGTGTAAGCGAGTGCCGGAGCCTCCGGCTAGTATGATTCCTTTCATTTTATAGTGATATGTGGTTAAGCAGCTATATTAACAAACTCTTTTTTTGCAAAGATGGGTAATTTTACGGGAATGTAAAAAACCGTAAGAATTTTGGTTAAGGGATCTTTTTCGGTTTGAGATATAAATCTAAGGACTTTTTTAGGCAACAAATTTAAGCTCATTTTATGAAACTTCGCTGTAATGCCCTTTTAACTGAGTAAAGGGCGGCATTTACTTATTGAAAAATAAGATTTTAGCCCACATTTTTCGTTACTTTGTATAGTGAAATTTGAAATAACAAATGTTTTAACAGGCTTTAGCTCATAATTCTTGAGGGAAGTTGTTTAATCGGGAGGTTATTTCATTTTTTATGTGTAAATTTATTGCTTGTAAAAACAAAAGGTTTGAGCAAATGTAAAGCAAAATGAAAAAAGTAAAATATCTTATATTTCTTTTGTTGTTAATTTATAAAACAACCTTTTCGCAGCTTACAGTTGGCAATTACAGTGGCTGTCCCAACCAAATTATTACGGTTAACGCAAGTTGGCCTAACGTTTCTATAACAAGCCTTTCTTTAAATATTCCGGGTAGTAGCGGTCCGGTAGGTAATTTTGTTAATACAACTTTTACAATAAGTCATCCCGGGCCTGGTTGTCCGAATTTTACCTTGTACGGTACTGGTATTCAAAACGGCCTTCCGGTTGCGCAACAAGCTACTTTAAATTATTGTGTTGTTCCACCGGCTGCGTTAACCATTACCAACAATGGTAATAATGGTAATAATGTGAATTATTGTTTTGGGGAGACGGCTGTATTGATAGCTCCACTCGGAGGCACTCTTTACACGATTTCTGGACCAGGAGGTGCCATACCAAATCCCAATCCAGGAAGTCCTGTTTTTAATATTGGTCCGCTTACCGCGGGCAACACCGGTACTTATTTGATTACTTCTATTGGTGGCTGCACCGCCACCGGGGTTGGTACTATAAATGTTGCCCCAAATAATCAGCTTACGGTTAGTCAGGTAACCAATGTATGTCAGGGAGGTTCATTTAGCTTAACGGCTAATCTTACCAATGGTACAGGCTATCAGTGGACCCATCAAAATGGGCCTTTAGCGCCCGGCGCCAACCAACTGGTTCAAAACGTCACACCGAATCAGGGTGGCGTTTATAGTTGTTCAGCCAATATTGTTTTTAATAGTATACTTTGCCCTGTTACACAAACTACTCAGGCAAATGTGGTTCAAACCAGTCCAATTGCAGTGGCGGCATCGCCCAACAGCATACTCTGCCAAAACGACAAGTTAAATTTAATAGCCAACGCAGGAAATGGGGCTTATGCCTACTCGTGGACTGGTCCATCCAATTTTAGCAGTTTAAATCAGAACCCGACTATTAATCAGGTAAGTCCAAACAATCAGGGCACGTATTCGGTTTCCGCTTTTTTTACTAATTCTATAATTACCTGTTCAACGACCGCAACAGTGTCTGTACAGGTTGTGTCGGTTGTTATTCCGGTCATATCCATGCCTTCCAGCACCTGTCAAAACACTTCCCTAAGTTTTAGCGTTACGGCCGGTGCTAATGTTCAAGCGTTTTCCTGGGTAGGGCCTAATTTCAATTCAATTTTACCAGTAAACACGATTAACAATATTTCGACTTCGGCCTCGGGTCTATATTACGTAACCGCAAAATACGGTCTTAATACGACTACCTGTGCCGCTACCGCATCTGCCCAGTTAAATGTGATACCAGTTAACTCCGTTTCTGTGATACCACCCGCTCCCGTTTGCCAGCCAAACAATGCGAATTTACAAGCAAGTGCCATCGGGGCAAATTTATATACCTGGGCTGGACCTAATGGTTTTGCGATATCGGGGTCTAATCCCACTATCTATTATCCGACACCAAGTGCTTCGGGGGTTTATACTGTTACTGCTTTTTTTGGTTCCGGTAATATTACTTGTACCAACTCGAATACAGTTTCTTTATCTGTTTATCCGGTGCTTTATTTTAGCTTAGTACCTCGGCAACAAGTATGCTATAATACAGCTTTGCAGGTATCTGGTCCGGCAGGAGCAACGTCTTATACCTGGACTAGTTCCACCGGGTTTACCTCTAATACAAAAGACCTTAATTTCAGCTCGGTTCAACCTAATAATTCCGGAACGTATACGCTAAATGTGTCAATGGGTCCCTGCGTTTCTGGAGCTGCAACTTCCATAGTGGTGTTAACGCCTATACAATACACACTTTTCCCTCAAAACCGAACGGTTTGCAGAGGTGATACCACAATTTTAGAGGGTGGGGTTACCGGAGGAAGTGAAAACTACGCTTATACCTGGAGTCCTTCGCTTTTTCTGGATATACCAACGGGGCCAATACAAAAATGTGTTCCTTTAGGTTCAATGATTTATAATTTGATAGCACACGATATTGCTTGTCCAAATTACACTATTGCACACACATTTTCTGTAAATGTTAATCAGCCGCCAGTGCCTGAATTGCAATTATCACAAGTGGAGGGTTGTGCCCCGTTTAAATTACTTTTAGATAACAAAACTCAAAAAGAGTCTTTTACAGTAACATATGATTTTGGTGGGTTAAAACAAATACAAAAAGATAGTGCCGCGGGTTCTTTTAATTATACTTTGCCAGAAGCTGGTGTTTATACCCTTAATATCAGTACATTGGGTTATAATAAGTGCGCCGGAAAATTTCAATATCCTGACTTAATAACCGTTAACCCGCGACCATCAGGAATTATCAGTACTGATCCAGAGGTACCTACTACTAATGATGAAATTAAATTCATTCCTTCTGCAGTAAACGGGCCTATTGTAAGGCATAGTTGGATGTTTTTAGGGGGGTCTCCTACGTTGTTAGATAGTGCTTATTTGGCTTCCATAGCTTCAGGTTTTGATACTAGTAACGTGGAGAATCCCATAAGAAAATATGAAACTGTAGGAAATTACCCGGTTATGTTAATTTCGGAAACTGACAAGGGGTGTATTGATACTGTTTTTAGGGCTTTATTGGTTACTGACGATTTAAGATTATATGTGCCAAACGCTTTTACTCCAAATGGAGATGGCATCAATGATGGCTTTGGCGTAA